>NZ_VSMK01000019.1 GCF_011682075.1 Nitratidesulfovibrio liaohensis | reverse complement strand
GATCTAGGCCGCCCCGGTCGTCGGTTCCGGCGGTGCGGCCCCCGCGCCCGATCCCGCCGCCGTGGCCAACCTGTTGCGGCCCCTGGTGCACATGCTGTCCACAGACGCACCATCCGCCCCGGCCACACTATGGCTGCTCGGCGCATGCCTGGCGGTGGGCGCCGCATGGCTCGCGGCGGACATCATCCGCCAGCAGCACGCTGGAACGCCCACACGGGGCCGCCGTCCCCCTTGCCCCCCGCTTTCCACCGACTCACATCCAGCCCACAGTTCGGCCCACCGTTCGGGGCAGTCACCGCCCCCCTGCACGGCCTGACCCCCGCCCGCGCTTGGCGCATCGTCTCCGGCACCATTCCGGCCCCTTTCGTTCCCGTTCACCCTGGCCGACCGCCTGCCTGACTGCCTGACACGAAAAAGAGGGGACGCCGCACCAACGGCATCTCCCCTCTTCTTCCATTTTCGCACGGGCGCGGGCGCCCTGCACTACCACGACAGGGTGCGGGTATTTTCCCGGAACAGCGCCGCGCCGGTCAGGTCCGGCGTGCTCACGGCCAGCCCCGGCAGCAGGTCGGCCTGCTGCACTCCGTACTGCTTCATGCACATGGGGCACACGTACACCGTGGCCCCGCTGCCCACCAGTTTGGCCAGCATGCGCTGCTGTTCCTGATATTTTGCCTCGTTGCCCCTGGCGGCCAGCACCACGGCCCGGTCGTTGAGAAACAACGTCAGCGGGTGGCCGCGCTGCAGCTGATTGACCCCATAGCCGATGGCCATCAAGGTTCGGTGGCCCTCGTCGCTGGTCAGGTTGATGAACAGGGGGGCGTCCTTGTCCTCCGCCGCCGGGGCGGCGTGCGCGGGCAGGCCCGCCGAGAGCAGGAACAGCCACGCGGCCAGTGCGGCCAACCATCGCCCGTATCGCATGATGCCTCCTAGTGGGTGGGGGTGAGGGGTGGAGCCTGCCGCCCCGCATGATAACGCAGACGCGGATATACCCTTGCACCTTAACCCGCCCTGCGCGCCGAAGGCCAGTGTTATCATGGTGGGATGCGGCATCGCATGCCGCGCACCCGGGGCAGGCAGGCGGCAGAGGCGAACGCCCGGGGCTGCGACGGCTGCTGCTGCCACGGCGAACGACGGCCAACGCCGGAAACACGACGGCCCGTGGTGCAAAACCACGGGCCGTATCTTGCTGGATATGCGCGGATGTGACCGAGAGTGACGGGGCATGCCCGGACGCGACCAGATGCGGCCAGATGCGGCCAGATGTGGCCACGGTCGCCGCCGCGACGACGCGGAAAGGGAACCCGGCGCGTGGCCCGCGTGGCGCATCCACAGGGGCGTGCGGCCCGTCAGTAGTAGTGCTCCACCTCTTCCACGGTGGCCGTGGCCAACGCTTCCTGGTCGGCCTTTTCGCGCTTGCGCTCGTCGCGCCGCTGCTCGCGGCGGCGCTGCGCCTCGCGGTTGCGGCGGTGCTGGGCGGGTGTTTCCAGCAGCAGTTCCGGCACGGGCACGGGCTTGCGGTCCGGCCCCATGGACACGAAGGTCAGGTAGGCCGAGGCGGCGTGGCGCGATTCGCCGGTGAGCAGGTTTTCCGCTTCCACCCGCACGCCCACCTCCAGCGAGGTGCCGCCCGCAAGGTTCACGCTGGCCTTCAGTTGCATCAGCTCGCCCACGTGCACCGGCGCGCGAAAGTCCATGCGGTCGATGGAGGCCGTCACCACGGCCGTGCGGCAGTGGCGCATGGCGGCCACGGCCCCGGCAAGGTCGATGTGCTTCAGGATCACCCCGCCGTGCACGTTGCCTGCGGGGTTGGCGTCCTCTGGCAGGGGGCGGTGGGTCATCACCACTTCGCTGTCTTGCACGCGCTTGGCGCTCATGCGGCTGGCTCCGGGCGGTGTTGAGGTGACGAAACGCGGGGGGCGAAAACGTACGCTGCGGGGCGCGCGCCGTGGCTACCCGGCAAAGCTCACGCCGCCCTTGCCCAGCAGGTCGTGCAGGTGGATGAGGCCCACAAGGCGGTGCGCGTCGTCCACGATGGGCAGCACGGTGATGGCCTTCTGCTCCATGATGTCCAGCAGTTCCGCCACCGACTGGTCACTGCGGGCGCTGCGCGGGTTGCAGGTCATGATGGCCGTCACCGGGGTGCGCGGGGCATAGTCGCCCCGGATCACCGCGCGGCGCACGTCGCCGTCGGTAAGTATCCCCATCAGCCTGCCGCTGCCGTCCACCACGGCCACCGCGCCAAAGCCGCCCTTGTCCAGCACGCGCACGGCCTCTTCCTGGCCCACGTCGTCCTGGGTGACGGGAATGCCGGTGGTGTGCATCAGTTCCTGCACGCGCAGGCGCAGCCGCTGCCCCAGCGAACCGCCGGGGTGGTAGCGCAGAAAATCGTTTTCGGTAAACGATTTCCAGTGGATGAGACACACCGCCAAGGCGTCGCCGAGAGCCAGCACCGCGGTGGTGGAGGCCGTGGGGGCAAGGTTGTGGGGACACGCCTCGCGCGGAACGCCGGAATCCAGCACCACGTCGGCGGCGCGGCCAAGAGTGGATTGCGCCTTGCCGGTCATGGCGATGATGGCCGTGCCGATGGCCCGCAGGCTGGGCAGGATGGCGTTCAGTTCGTCCGTCTCGCCGGAATTGGAGATGGCAATGACCACGTCTTCCGCCCGCAGGCTGCCCATGTCGCCGTGCGCGCCTTCCACCGGGTGCAGGAAGAACGCCGGGGTGCCGGTGGACGACAGGGTGGCGGCCAGCTTGCGGCCCACCAGACCCGACTTGCCAAGCCCGGTAACCACCACGCGGCCCCGGCAGCCAGCCAGCAGGGCCAAGGCCGCCTCGAACGAGGGGCCAAGCCTGTCGCGTACCGCCGTCAGGCCTTCTATTTCGATATCGAGCACGTCGCGCCCGAGGGGAATCCAGTCGGTGCGGCGCTCGCCGCAGGTGCAATCGCTCATGCCGTGGAAATCCTGTGGATGTTGCGGATATGCCGCGCCGGGCGCGGCGTCCTTCTCTTCCCCCGAAACGCGGGGCGGGTCAACAGGTACCCGAAAAACGCACAGTCACGCTCAACCACCCATCACCCTTGCGTTTACGCCGCAGTGCGTGCAAAAGTCCCACCACAGGCGGCCTTGGTCATTTTTCCTGCCCCCGCCCGTTGCCGCGCAACGCGCTGCACTCTCCGGCACGACAGGCACACCCAGCGCAACAGGTACGCCCGATGCGACAAACGCAAAGGCCCACGGCCCCAAACGAGGAATCCACGATGACCATGGATGCGATCATTGAAGACTATTACAAGCTGTACGAAGGCGACAAGTCCGCCGTGGCAAAGCCCGCCATGTACTTCGAACTGTACAGGAAGTATTTCGCGGAATTGTTCGACCGGGAAATCGTGATCCTCGAACTGGGCATTTTCGACGGGCATTCGCTGGAGACGTTTTCGCGCATGTTCCCCAAGGCCAGAGTGATCGGCGTGGACATGGCCCGGTGCGAAAGAAGCTTTTCCAGCGATCGCGTGCGCATGTACCAGGGCCTTCAGGATGACCCGGCCTTGTTCCAGCGCATCATGACGGAAAACGGCGTACACCGGTTCGACATCATCATCGACGACTGCTCGCACGTGGGCAGCCTGACCCTAAACAGCTTCAAGATACTGTACCCGCACCTGGCACCGGGCGGGCTGTACGTTATCGAAGACTGGGGCACAGGGTATTTCCCCAAGTATGCCGGAGGGACGGCGTTCAACCACCGCAACCACCTCGTGTGCAGGCAGCGCATTCCGCAACCGGTGCTTGCCCTGGCCAACAGGATCCTGGGCAGGATTCCCATAAGGCTCAAGGCGTGGCGTGAATGGTTTCCGAGCCACCTCTACGGCATTCCGGGGGTGATCAAGCAACTGGTGGACGAAGTGGCCATGCCGGACATAACCGGCCACCTTGGTACGGGCGGCAACTTGGCCTCCCGGTTGGACTACCTGCACGTCTACAACGGCATCACCTTCATGCAAAAGCCCGCCGCCTGACACCACTGGCAGGCGGCGCACACCGACACGACAGCAAAGGGGGCCTTGCGGCCCCCCTTTTTCATGCAGGATTTTCGTGGTCACCCGCGACCATGGCCGCACGTGACCGCCCCACGCCTTCCGGCCTAGTCGCTCACTTCCAGGCACGCCCGGCTGCACCCGCCGCCCGCGCAGGGGATGGGATAGTCGCCGTTGAAGCAGGCCAGGCAGTAGTTTTCGGGGTGCGACACGGAGCGCAGCAGACCGTCGATGGACAGGTAGTGCAGCGAATCCAGCCCGATGAAGCGCTCGATCTCGGAAATGGAATGATTGGCCGCGATCAGTTCGCCCTTGGACGAAAAGTCGATGCCGTAAAAGCACGGGTGCTTGATGGGCGGGCAGCTGACGCGGAAGTGCACTTCCTTGGCGCCCAGTTCGCGCAGCTTCTTCACGCGGGTGCGGATGGTGGTGCCGCGCACGATGGAATCGTCCACGATGCAGATGCGCTTGCCCTTGATCATGCTCTTGACCGGGTTGATCTTCACCTGCACGCCGAAGTCGCGCATGTCCTGCGAGGGCTGGATGAACGTACGGCCCACGTAGTGGTTGCGGATCATGGCATGCTCGTACGGCAGGCCCGACTGCTGGGCAAAGCCCACCGCACAGTAGATGCCAGAATCGGGGAAGGGCATGATGAAGTCCACGTCCGGGGCCGATTCCATGGCCAGTTGGCGGCCCATCTCCTTGCGGCACTGGTACACGTCCTCGCCGAACACGATGGAGTCGGGACGGGCAAAGTAGACCAGCTCGAAAATGCACTGGCGCGTGGGAGGCTTCTTGCCCTCGTCGAGCAGGCTGTAGCTTTTCACGCTGTTGCCTTCGATGACCAGCATTTCGCCGGGGTCCAGCGGGCGGATGAATTCCGCCTCCATCAGGTCGAAAGCGCAGGTTTCGGATGCCAGCACCGGCGAACCGGCCAGACGGCCCAGGGCCAGCGGGCGCATGCCGTGCGGGTCGCGCATGGCGATGAGCTTGTCGTTGGCGAGAATGATCAGCGAATACGCGCCCTGCACCCGCTTGCACGCGGCCATGACGGCTTCCTCGAAGGATTTGCCGTTCATGTTGTGCGCGATGAGGTGCACGAACACTTCGCTGTCGATGGAGGTCTGGAAGATGGAACCCTTGCGCTCCAGTTCGTCGCGCAGTTCCACCGTGTTGGTCAGGTTGCCGTTGTGCGCGATGGCGATTTCCATGCCCTTGAAGCGCACCAGAAACGGCTGGGCGTTGCGGATGAGCGAGGCCCCGGTGGTGGAATAGCGGATGTGGCCGACGGCGATGTTGCCCTTCAGCTCCTTGCCCAGGTGCCGTTCGTTGAACACGTCGGGCACCAGGCCCATGCCCCGGTGCTCGCGCAGCTTCTGGCCGTCCCAGGTGACGATGCCCGCGCTTTCCTGCCCGCGATGCTGCAGGGCGTACAGGCCGAAATATGCCATGCGCGCCGCTTCGACGTGGTTGTAGATGCCGAAGATGCCGCAGTAATGCTTGATCATGCTCTACCTCGATGCAGACGGTCCGTTACGCGCCCATTGTGGTCATGTCGTGCGCCATTCATGCGCCAGCCGTTCGTCAACGCTCGACACCGCTCGTCTGGCCTTGCCTGGCGTTCACCAGGCGTTCGCCACAGTGCGCGTGGCCCCAAAGCGCAGGACCGGGCCTGAGGCCCGGTCCTTGTCGGTCATCTAGTTGGTTCCGTAGTATTCCTGCAAGCTCTTCACGTTCACCCCGCAGCAGCGGCTGGCCCGTATGGCCTGCGCGATGGCCTTGGCCCCGGATACGGTGGTGCTGTAGGGCACCCCGTACATCAGCGTGGCCTGCCGGATGGACTTGGAATCCTGCACGGTGCGCTTGCCCGAGGCGGTGTTGAGCACCAGGGCGATATCGCCGTTCTTGATGAAGTCCACGATGTTGGGCCGTCCCTCGTACACCTTGTGTACCGACGTGGCGGGCACGCCGCCTTCGCGCAGCAGCTTGGCGGTGCCGCTGGTGGCCAGCACCTCGAAGCCAAGGTCGGCAAACATGCTGGCAACTTCCGTAATCAGCAGCTTGTCGCGGTCGTTGACGGAGATGAAGATCTTGCCGCTCTGCGGCAGGCGCTGCCCGCCGGCAAGCTGGCCCTTCAGATAGGCTTCCTCGAAGCTGGAGGCAATACCCATCACCTCGCCCGTGGACCGCATTTCGGGGCCGAGCAGAATGTCCACCCCCGGGAAGCGGTTGAACGGGAACACCGATTCCTTCACCGAGAAGTAGCCGGTGCGGCGCATGGACCAGGGGTCCAGTTCCTTCAGCGTGGCCCCCAGCATTATCTGGGTGGCCAGGCGCGGCAGGGGCACCGCCGTGGCCTTGGACACGAAGGGCGCGGTGCGCGAGGCGCGGGGGTTCACTTCAAGGATGTAGATGAGGCCGTCCTTGACCGCGAACTGGATGTTCATCAGGCCCACCACGCGCAATTCGCGCGCCAGTTCCACGGTCTGCCGGGCGATCTCGTTGACGATGGCCTCGGGCAGGGTGTGCGGCGGAATGACGCAGGCGGAGTCGCCGGAGTGGATGCCCGCTTCCTCGATGTGTTCCATGATGCCCGCCACGTACACGTCGGTGCCGTCGGACAGGGCGTCCACGTCCACCTCGATGGCGCTTTCCAGGAACTTGTCGATGAGGATGGGGTGCTTGGGCTTTTCACCCACCGAATTGGCAAAGTATTCTGCCAGCTGTTCCTCGTCGTACACGATCTCCATGGCCCGGCCACCCAGCACGTAGCTGGGCCGCACCACCGTCGGGTAGCCGATGCGGGCGGCGGCGCTACGCGCCTCCGGCAGCGACATGACCGTGGCGTTGGCGGGCTGGCGCAGGCCCAGCTTCTGCAGCAAGGCCTGGAAGCGTTCACGGTCTTCGGCGCGGTCGATGGAATCGGGCGAGGTGCCAAGAATGGGCACACCGGCGCGCATCAGCGGCACGGCCAGGTTCAGCGGGGTCTGCCCGCCGAACTGCACCACCACCCCGTCGGGCTTCTCCGCCTCGATGATGTTCATGACATCCTCGTAGGTCAGCGGCTCGAAGTACAGGCGGTCGGAGGTGTCGTAGTCGGTGGATACCGTTTCGGGGTTGGAGTTGACCATGATGGCCTGCACGCCCATTTCCTTCAGCGCGAAGGAGGCGTGGCAGCAGCAGTAGTCGAACTCGATGCCCTGGCCGATGCGGTTGGGCCCGCCACCCAGAATGATGACCTTCTTGCGGTCTTCCACGGCCACTTCATGGCCGGTCTCGTAGGTGGAGTAGTAGTACGGGGTGTACGCCTCGAACTCGCTGGCGCAGGTGTCCACCAGATAGTAGGTGGGCACGATGCCCATCTGCTTGCGCAGGGTGCGCACGTCCGATTCGGGGCGCTTCCACATTTCGGCCAGCTGACGGTCGGAAAAGCCGTATTCCTTGGCGCGGCGCATCAGGGCCACCAGTTCCGCGTTGTCCACGGTCATGGCGTTGCCCAGGGCAAAGTCGCGCAGCTCGGCTTCCATGTCGACCAGGTCCTTCATCTGGCGCAGGAACCACGGGTCGATGGCGGTGGCCTCGTGGATTTCCTCCACGGTCATGCCGTCGAGCATGGCGTGGCGCACGTAGAAGATGCGGCGCGAGTTGGGCGTGCGCAGCTTGCGCATGATCTCTTCGCGCTCCGGACCCTTGCAGCGGAAGGCGGAACCAAGGCCGGGCGCGCCCACTTCCAGCGAGCGCAGGCCCTTCTGCAACGATTCCTTGAAGGTGCGGCCGATGGACATGGCCTCGCCCACGCTCTTCATCGAGGTGGTCAGCTCGTCCTTGGCGCCGGGGAACTTTTCGAAGGTGAAGCGCGGAATCTTGGTGACGCAGTAGTCGATGGACGGCTCGAAGCTGGCCATCGTCTCGCGGGTGATGTCGTTGGGAATTTCGTCCAGCGTGTAGCCCACGGCCAGCTTGGCCGCGATCTTGGCAATGGGGAACCCGGTGGCCTTGGAGGCCAGCGCGGAAGAACGCGACACGCGGGGGTTCATTTCAATGACCACCATGTCGCCGTTCAGCGGGTTGATGCCGAACTGCACGTTGGAGCCGCCCGTTTCCACGCCGATTTCG
This sequence comes from Nitratidesulfovibrio liaohensis, assembly GCF_011682075.1. Classification (GTDB taxonomy): domain Bacteria; phylum Desulfobacterota; class Desulfovibrionia; order Desulfovibrionales; family Desulfovibrionaceae; genus Cupidesulfovibrio; species Cupidesulfovibrio liaohensis. The sequence goes on along the minus strand of NZ_VSMK01000019.1, from coordinate 1,364 downwards.
CGCATGATGGCAATGGAGGCATCGCGCATCATCTGGTACTCGACGTCGGTCAGGGTCTGCGCCGGGGCCACGGTGATGGAATCGCCCGTGTGCACGCCCATGGCGTCGAAGTTTTCGATGGAGCAGATGATGACGCAGTTGTCGGCCTTGTCGCGCATCACCTCCATCTCGAATTCCTTCCAGCCCAGCACCGACTGCTCGATCATCACCTCGTGCTTGATGGAGGCGGCAAGACCGCGCGCGGCGATCTCTTCCAGATCCTCCATGTTGTAGGCGATGCCGCCGCCGGTGCCGCCCATGGTGAAGGCGGGGCGGATGATGAGCGGGAAGGGCATTTCGGTGCCAAGGCGGCGCACGTCTTCCATGGTGCGGGCAATGCCGCTGGCGGGCACCTTCAGGCCTATGTTGGCCATGGCCTCGCGAAACAGTTCGCGGCTTTCCGCCTTTTCGATGACCTGCTTGTTGGCCCCGATGAGCTCCACGCCGCATTCTTCCAGCACGCCCATGGCGGCAAGGGCCAGTGCGGTGTTCAGGCCGGTCTGGCCGCCCAGGGTGGGCAGCAGCGCGTCGGGCCGCTCCTTGCGGATGATGGCGGCAACCGTTTCCGGCTCGATGGGTTCGATGTAGGTGCGGTCGGCAAGACCGGGGTCGGTCATGATGGTGGCGGGGTTGGAGTTGACCAACACCACCTCGTAGCCTTCTTCCTTCAGGGCCTTCACGGCCTGCGTGCCGGAATAGTCGAATTCGCACGCCTGCCCGATGACGATCGGGCCGGAACCGATGACCATGATCCGCTTCAAATCGGTGCGTTTGGGCATTGGACTCTGTCTGGTAACAGGGTTGCCCCGCAGGGGCGGGAAAGAAGAGGGCTGCCGGGACAAAGGCGGGAGGAGTGTGCGGGGCGTTCCGGCGCGGCGAGGCGCGGGGGAACGGCCATCCACCCGCGATTGTTACGGAACATGCGGGAATGAACCCACATTCCGTCAGCAATCCGGCTCTTATATCGCGCACCCCCGCGCTTGGCAAGACGCGCACGGGGTGGCGGAAGGGCCGGAACCCCGTTTTTTGACATTGATGGGAAAGCGGGGCGGGTGTCGTACATCCCGCCGCAGGCGGGTATCGCGCGCGGCGGCAGCACCGCGAGAAGCCCGCCGCTGTCCGCAATCCCCTGTCGTCGCCTGCCGTTCGCGGGCAAACCGCCCCACGCGCCAGAGCCCCCCCACGCTCCGCCGCCCTGCACCCTTCGAATCCGTCCGAATCCGCACGTTGCTTCGCACCGCGCCGCCCCTTGCGCCCCACCGCCCGCTGATGCTACCGCATTGCCTTCACCCGGCCCCGGCACCCGGCGCCTGCCGACGCCACGG
>NZ_VSMK01000018.1 GCF_011682075.1 Nitratidesulfovibrio liaohensis | reverse complement strand
CGGTGCCGAGGCCGATGTGCCGCAGCCTGCCCAACCCGAGCGCGCGGCCAACGGCAAGCCCGCTCCCGCCGAGGCGCGCGAGGCGAATGGCGAAGTCCGTCAGCCGGTGACCCCCGGCAACCTGCCCTACGAGGAAAACCTGGACGCCCCCGTGGAGGCGGGCGTGAAGCAGGTGGACTACGCCCTGGTCCAGACCGTGACCCGCCTGGGCCTTGGCCGCGACCGGCTGCGCCTGGCCTCCATCGAGAACCGGCAGGCCAAGGGCCAGACCTTCCATTTCCAGCGCATGGAGATGCGACTGGACGGCGCGCCCGACCGCTTCGTGCAGACCCTGAAGGAAACGCTGGCCGCCTGGTCCGACACCGCCAACGTCGAGCAGCGGGCCGACGACCTGCTCATCGTCACCGTGGACGGCCTGCCCACCCACGAGATTTCGCTGCTGCTCTACGAGGGCGCGCCGCCCCCCGTGACCGTGGTGCCGGGCGGAGCCCGGCTGGCCATCGTCATCGACGACATAGGCGAAAGCATGTCCGCCGCACGCGACCTGGCCGCGTTGGACTACCCTGTGACCTTCTCCGTCTGGCCGCGCAGCACGCACGCCCGCGAGGCGGCGGAGGTGGCCCACAAGGCCGGGCGCGAGGTGATGATCCACCTGCCCATGGAGCCGGTGCGCTATCCGCAGGTAAAGCCCGGCCCCGGCGCCATCCTGTCCGGCCAGCAGCCGCAGGAAATGGCCGCGCTGGTGCGCGATGCCGTGCGCCGCGTGCCCCATGCCGTGGGGCTGAACAACCACATGGGCTCGCGCGCCACCCAGAACGCGGCGGCCATGCGCACCGTGTGCGAAGCCCTTGACGGCACCGGCATGTTCGTGCTCGACAGCATGACGCATCCTGCATCGAAACTGTACTTCGAGGCGAAGCGCGCGGGCCTGCCCGCCTACAAGCGGAACGTGTTCCTCGACGTCATCGCCGACAAGCGCAACATCATGTTCCAGTTGGACAAGGCGGCCCGCATCGCGCAGGCCGAGGGGCAGGCCATCGCCATCGGCCACCCCCTGCCGGAAACCGTGGCCGCCCTGAAGGAGTGGGCGCGGACGCGGGATCGCACGGTTACCATTGTAACCGTCCGGCAGCTTTCCCACTGACTTCAAGCGAGCCTTCCGCCCGTTGGCGTCGTCAAGCTTCGCCTGCCATGTCGGTCGAATACGATAAGAGTATACTCCCTCATGGCAGGCTCGCTTTCCTCGCCAACGAACGGAAATCTCGCTTGAAGGTACCGCACGCTCGGTTCGTTCACCTTGCCGGAGAACGAAATTGCCGCAGCGTGGCTGGTGCGTGGCACATGTGTTGGAAGCCGTATGTGAGTGATGCGGCGTTCAGTGCAGTCACGCACCTGATGGCATGTCCCCTGTACGGGCGCGGGTGAACCGTTCCGTTGCCGCCCGCGCCGCAACCGCAACCCTTGCAGTATCCGGAGGAAATGAATGGCCGAGCGCACCTTTTCGATCATCAAGCCCGACGCCGTGGAACGCAACCTGTCCGGCGCCATCCTGAAGATGATTCAGGACAGCGGGCTGAAGGTCGTCGCCATGAAGATGATCCATCTCACCCGCAGCCAGGCCGAAGGCTTCTACGCCGTGCACCGCGAGCGTCCCTTCTTCGACAGCCTGGTCACCTACATGTGCTCCGGCCCGGTGGTCTGCTCCGTGCTGGAGGGCGACAACGCCATCCAGCGCTACCGGGACCTGATGGGCGCCACCAATCCGGCCAACGCAGCCGAAGGCACCATCCGCAAGACCTACGCCGTCAGCATCGAGGCCAATTCCGTGCACGGTTCCGACGCGCCCGAAACGGCGGCGTACGAAATCGCGTACTTCTTCAACGCTCTGGAGATGGTGGGGTAGCGACATGAGCGGCACCACGGGCACCGTTCTCGGCTGCATCGGCTGCGGCAACATGGGGGCCGCCATCCTGCGCGGTCTTTCGAGCCGTCAGGGGCTTTCCCTGCTGGGGTACAATCCCACGCCCGCCAAGGTGCTTGCGCTGGCAGACGCTGGCGTGCGCGCCATGCCCGACGCCGCCGCGCTGGCCGCACAGGCCGACGTGGTGCTGCTGGGGGTGAAGCCGTATCTGGTGCCCGACGTGCTGCGCGCCATCGCGCCGTCGCTCACGCCGGACAAGGTGGTGGTGTCCATCGCCTCCGGTGTGTCCATCGCAGCCATGAAGGCCGCCATTGCGGAAGCGGGCGGCCCCGAATGCCCGGTGGTGCGCGTCATGCCCAACACCCCCGCCATGGTGGGCAAGGGCGTGTATGCGCTGTGCTTCGAAGACCCGGCACTGGATGCGCCCCGGCGCGATCTGGTGCGCGGGTTGTTCGAATCCATCGGCACGGTCATCGTGCTGCCGGAAGCCAGGTTTACCGCCTTCACGGCGGTGGTGGGCTGCGGCCCTGCCTATGTCTTCTACTTCATGGAGGCGGTGGCCGAGGTGGCCGTGACGCTGGGGTTCACCCGGCAGGACGCCACTGAACTGGTCAAGGGCCTGTTCTCCGGCTCTGTGGCTCTGGCGGAGCAGTCCGGCACGCACCTTTCGGTGCTGCGCGAACAGGTCTGCTCCCCCGCGGGCAACACCATCGCCGCCATGAACCAACTGGACCGCGAGGCGGTGCGGGGCCGCATCATGGATGCGGTGCTGGCGGCCTACAGGCGCGGACTGGAAATGGAGAAGTAAGCGGGGGCATCCGGCATCCCGTACTGCCCAGATCCTCCGGCTTTCCCCGGCCTTGTGCCGCGGAAGGACCATGGAACGCACGATCCCCCGTCGCGGCAACGCGGCGGGGGATTTCTGCGCTTGGGGAACGCGTGGCGGCAGTGGACAGCCTACAGGAACAGATCAGCGTCCGTGGGCGTGCGGTCCCACTGGATCTTGCCGCGCGACTTCTTGTACTTGCGCAGCAGTACGTACAGCGCGCCCGCGCCGCCGTGGCTGGGCTGGGCCGTGCAGAAGGCCAGCACCACCCGTTTGAACGGGTCGTGCGTCAGCCAGGCCTGCACCTTTTCGCGCAGCACGCCCATGCCGTCGGGCGAGTTTTTGCCCCGGCCCGGTATGACCAGCACGGTGCGCATGCCCTTGTGATAGGCCGCGCGCATGAAGCCGATCATGGCCTCGTAGGCTTGCAGCGCGTTCATGCCGTGCAGGTCCAGATGGCCTTCCGGGCTGTACTGCCCGGCGCGCAGCTTGCCCACGGTCAGCGCATCCAGCCCCACCACATGGCCTTCCAGGTATTCGTCGGTGAACTCCAGCGCGAATTCCACCGTGCCGTCCATGAAGTCCTGCAACGGGTGCCCCACGGCGGGCGCGGCAGCCTCGCGCGGGGCGGTTTCCGGCGGCACCTCGCGCCCCTTGCCTGCCAGCGTGCGCACGCCGGACATGGCCTTGCTGAACAGGTTGTCCTCGTCAGGGGGCGGGGCCTGTTCGTGCTCGGCCACGGCCTGCCGCGACCGCTGGCGAACCACTTCCTTGCGCTCGGAGGCGGTGACGGGCACGGCACCGGGCTTGCCGGGCATGGCCTCAATGGGGGAAGGGGCAGCAGGCGCGTTCGTGCCCGCGTCTTCAGGCGCATCAGCCGCCTGCTCCAGCAGCCGCCGGAATCCCGGCTGATCCTGCAACGCAAAGCCGTTGCGGCCCGTATCCGCGTCCAGCCGGGCCGCCGTACCGGGCGCCAGTTTGTCGCGCTCTGCGGCGCGCACCGAGGATGCGGGCGTGGCGGGCCGGACGTTCTGACCACCACCGGTGCGGGGGGACGCCGGTGTGTTGGCGACGGGAGGAGGTGCGGGCGCTTGCAGCACTGCCGCAACAGGGGCAGGCTTCTGGTTTGCGTGGCCTTGCGGTTTGCCTTTTGCGGGCTTTTTCGGCGCATCCAGCCGCTGCACGGTGCCCATGGCGAACAGGAACGCCTCTGCGTCCTCGGAGGAAAGGGGCTCGTTCGGCTGTTTCTGGCCGCCGCCGTGGCGTGCCCCGGCCTTGGGCGCGGAAGGGGCGGGCTTGGCGGCGGGCTTGGGCGCACGGGCGTCGCGAAAGGCGCGTTTGTTCAGCGAGCGGAAGGGGTTGGCGCTGTCGAAATCGTCGTCAGGGGTATCGGCCATGGGGCGTCTCCGGGATATGTGGGCGGGGCGGGCAGGGCGCGTGCGGATGAAGAGGGCGCGGCGCCGTCCCCGACGAAATACGGGGTGGTGTCAGGTGGGGGATTCTCCGTGCCGGACGGGGTGGTGTCAAGGCCCGCTGTGTTGCAACGGGGCCGACCTGGTTACATGCTGTTACATGTGCGGCGCCGACCACGCATTGTCCACGGGCAGACGAATGTGGTAATCGCCAGCGCAACGGAGGTTCCCATGACCGTATCGCATTCCCCGCGCCGTGTGGCGCGCTTTCTGCCTGTTCTCATGCTGCTACTGGCTCTCTCCACCCTGCTTTCCGGGTGCGGCGCGCGTTCGTCGTTCTTTGGCGGGCCGGATCCCTTCGGCGAGGACACCGTATTCGGCGAAGGCCGCCACAAGGCCGTGCTCATCAATGTCAACGGGGTCATCGACAACCGGCCCAAGTCCGGTCTGTTCCGCGAGCGTCCGGGCATGGTGCAGGAGGTCGTGGCGCAGCTGCGCCTGGCCGCCGAAGACCCGGACGTGAAGGCGGTCATCGTGACCATCGACAGCCCCGGCGGCGGCGTTACCGCCAGCGACGTGCTGTACCACGAACTGATGCGCCACCGCGAGCGCACCGGCCAGAAAGTCGTCGCCCTGATGCTGGATACCGCCGCCTCGGGCGGGTACTACACCTCCCTCGCCGCCGACCGCATTGTGGCCCACCCCTCCACCGTCACCGGCAGCATCGGCGTCATCTTCCTGCGGCCCGAGGTGGCCGGGCTCATGGACAAGATCGGCGTGCGCGCCGTGGTTACCAAGTCCGGCGACCACAAGGACATGGGCTCGCCCTTCCGCGAGGGCACCGACGAGGAACGCGCCCTGTTCCAGTCCATGATTGCCGACATGAACGGCCGCTTTCAGGGGCTGGTGCACGAGCGCAGGCCCGCCAGCCACGGGCACGAGGCCGCATTCGCCGATGCGCGCATTCTCACCGCCCGGCAGGCCCTGGCCGCAGGGCTTGTGGACCGCATCGGCTACTTCGAGGATGCCCTGGCCGAAGCCGCCAGCCTGACCGGCACCAGCGACCTGCGCGTGGTCACCTATCGCCGCGACCCCCTGCCCGGCGCCACCGAATACGCCACCGCCACCACCCCCGCAGGGTCCGGTCGCATGGCGCTCATCGACCTTGGCCTGCCCGGCATGGACGCCGCCTCGCGCGCCGGGTTCCACTACCTGTGGCTGCCCGAGGCCGGGATGTAGGAATAACCAAAGGGAATAATCGGGGGAAGGGAGAGAACTTTTCCAAAAGTTCTCTCCCTTCCCCCGAACCCCCATCCCTCTCTCAAAACTTTTCTATAGGTTGTTTTCACGGGGGTAAAGTAACCCCTGTTGCGTGATCGCAACAGGGGTACAACGGACCAAATGAAAAGTTTGGGAGGTTGGGGGTCCGGGGGAAGGAACCTTTTCCAAAAGGTTCCTTCCCCCGGGTGCTTTTTTAACTACGCCCCCGGCGCGTCCGCTTCCACCAGCGCGTCCACGATGGTGCGCAGCACGGTGGCGGCGGGGCGGTCGGGGTGCGAGGCGATGTAGATGTTGCCCTCGTCACCGGCGCGGACGATTTCCGGGTCCAGCGGCACCGCGCCCAGGAAGGGCACGTTCATTTCCTTGGCCAGGCGCTCGCCGCCGCCCTGCCCGAACAGCGATTCCACGTTGCCGCACTTGGAGCAGACGATGCCGCTCATGTTCTCGATGACGCCCAGCACCGGCACGTTCAGGTCTTCGCAGAAGCCCAGCGAGCGGCGCACGTCATCCACGGCCACGGCCTGCGGCGTGGTGACGATGAGCGCGCGGGCGGCGTCGCCCAGCAGTTGCAGCACGGACAGCGGCTCGTCGCCGGTGCCGGGGGGGCAGTCCACCACCAGAAAGTCCAGTTCGCCCCAGGCCACGTCGGACAGCAGTTGCTTGATGAAGCCCATCTTCACCGGGCCGCGCCAGATCACCGCCTGGCGGCCATCGGGCAGGAAGAAGCCCAGCGACATGACGGAAAGCGAAACCCCCTCGCGCCACTGCACGGGGTGGATGACGTCGCCATCCGTTTCGGCCTGTGCCGCGTCCAGCTTGAGCAGGCGGGGGATGGACGGGCCGTGCACGTCCACGTCCAGCAGGCCCACGCGCTTGCCCGCCAGGGCAAGGCCGGCTGCGATGTTGGCGGCGGTGGAGCTTTTGCCCACGCCCCCCTTGCCGGACATGACCACGATGGTGTTGCGGATGTGCGACAGGGTGGCATGCAGGCGGGCCTCTTCGGCCTGCTGTTCCGGGGTGGGGCCGCCGCACCCGCCGCCGCAGCCGGAGCTTGCTGCTGGAGAGGAGGAAGAGGGGCAGCCCTCGGGATTTCCGGCGGAGCCGCAACCGGCTGCGCTGGGGCAGCCCTGACAGGAAGAAGAATCGCTCATGGGGTGTTGCCTCCGGCAATGGCATACCCCCGGAACCGTCCGGGCACACACAGGCGCCGGACGGGCCGGGGGGTGAATTCAGCGTCGGAACGGGGATGCTGCCCGACGTATGCAACTGTAACCACGCGCCAGCCATGCCGCAAGCCCGTGGGGGAAATGTTTCGCTTGCCGCTACCCGCGCTTGGCGGCCCGCGCCGTGCGCAGCCAGTCGTACCAGCCTTCCAGCCCTTCGCCGCTGCGGCAGGACATGGGGAAGATGGTCAGTTCCTTGTTCAGGTGCGTGGCAAAACGCTTGGCCCGTTCCACGTCAAAGTCCACGTAGGGCAACAGGTCCACCTTGTTCAGCAGCATGACCTTGGAAAGATTGAACAGCAGCGGGTATTTTTCGGGCTTGTCGTCGCCCTCGGTCACGCTGAGCAGGGCCACCTTGTGGTCTTCGCCGCAGTCGAACTCCACCGGGCAGACCAGGTTGCCCACGTTCTCGATGAACAGGATGTCGATTTCCGCGAGGTCGAAGTTGGACAGCGCCTCGAGAATCATGTTGCTGTCCAGATGGCAGCCGCCGTCGGTGTTGATCTGCACGGCCTTGGCACCGGTGGCGGCCACGCGGCGGGCGTCGTTGTCGGTTTGCAGGTCGCCTTCGATGACCGCCATGCGGAATTCGCCGCGCAGGTCCGACAAGGTGCGTTCCAGCACCGAGGTCTTGCCCGCGCCGGGCGAACTGATCATGTTCAGGACCAGAATGCCGTGCCGGGCAAACAGACCTTTCAGTTGCACGGCCATCTTGTCGTTGGCTTCCAGCACGTTCCTGACCACGGGTATTTCCACGCTAGCCCCCTATTCAGCTTCGATGTGTTCGACGTACAGCTCGCGCCCGGCCAGCACGTGGTGCCCGGCTTCCTCGCCGCAGGCGGGGCAGGGCGCGAACAGCAGTTCCTTGCCCTGCGGCTCGAACTCCTTGTCGCAGCCGCCGCACAGCAGCTTCACCGGGGCCATGGCCAGTTCCAGTTTGGCGCCTTCGAAGTCGGTGCCGACGGTCATGGCCTCGAAGGCGAATTCCATGGCCTCGGGAACCAGGTTGGCCAGCGCGCCGAAGCGCACCCGAACCAGCAGCAGCCGGGTTGCGGAGTGCTTGGCCAACTCTTCCTGAACGATGGAGATGACGCTGGATGCGACGGACATTTCATGCATCCGGCATGGATAAAGGAAAAGCCACGGCGCGTCCAGTTGGGGAACGGCTGGGAGAGTAATGGCTTGCCGTGCCGCAGACTGCCGGATGTCGAAGAACCGGGGCGGCGCGCGGCGGCTGCTGGCGACGACAGGCGACGACAGGCGACAACAGGCGACGATAGGCGACGACCGGCGACGCCCGGCGCAACCTGCATGACGGCGCAAAAGACCCAAGGGGGGCGCTGCCGCCGCCGTCCAGCCTGTATCGGCCCGTTTGCAACGCCCGCGAAAAAGGGTACATCTGGGCCCGGCGCGCCCGCGTCATGCGGCGTGCCGTGCCGCCACAGGAGCAGATATGGAAACCGGCATCTTCAAGGGCGTCTATTCCAGTGTCGAGCCCCGCCAGGTCGGCAGGCCCGGCGGCGGCGCACCGGGGCGCAGCGCCGCGCGCAAGCGCTACTGGTTCGTGTGGGAGCACGACGCGGGCGGATACGTGGTGCAGCCCCTGTCGGCCAGCATGGAGCCCGCGGGGGAACGCCGTGCCGTCGGCACGGCGGAACTGGCGCGCAGCTACGCCTTCGAGCCGGACATCCTTGCCATGCCGATCAGGACCGCACCCGTGGCCCCAGCCTACGGGGAAGGCGCGGGGACGGCCCAGGGCACGACATCCGGTCGGCCCGAGGCTGGCGGGACGGATACGGCCAGCCCGCCCACGCGGGCCCAATCGGCGAATCCGGTCGATGGCGGCCAGGCTTCCGGCATGGCCTCAGGGCGCGATGCGACCCGCCGTTCCGGCGATATCGCCGGGCACGAGGTGGGCGCGCAGACCGAACGGGCGCTGCGGGCAGACTTTGCCACTGCGCTGGCCCAACTGCGGCGTGGCGAACGTGATCGCGCCGTGCGCGCGCTGGAACGGCTGGCCGAGGCCCCCGGCGAATTCGTGCCCGTCCATCGCCACATGTTCACCGATTTCGGCATCAACCTGCGCAAGAGCAAGCTGCCTCGAGTTGCCATCCGGCATCACCTGCGCGCGCTGGACCTTTCGCCGGACGACAGCCACGTGCATTTCAACATCGCCCGTGCCTACTACGACATGGGCGACATGGACCGGGCGGAAAGGCACCTGCGCGTGTCGCTGGACCTGACGCCCGACCTTGATCCCTCGCGCCGCTTTCTCGACTTTCTGCTGGAGCGGAAGGCCGGCGCCGCCAACGCTGATGGGACGGCCCGCAAGGCCGTCCGGTAAGGAGACTTTCGCGAGATGAACAAAACCATCGCCATGCTGATCCCCACCGTCGTGCTGTTCGCCATGGCGCTCATCCTGTTCAACCATTTCGGCTCCGGCGACGAAAAGTCCGCCCCGGTGGAAGGCCCCTCCGTGCAGGCCCCGATGCAGACCCCGGCGCAGGGCCAGTCCCAACCGGGGCAAGCGATGCAACCTGGTCAGCCCGGCATGCCCTATTTCGAACAGGGTGGGCAGGGCGCCCTGGCCCCCGGCCAGAACGGTGGCCAGCCCGGCGGCATGATGACCGAAACCCCGGCGGGCATGGTTTCTCCCGGCGAGGGCGAACCCGCCACCGTGCCAAACGGATCGGCCGCGTCCGGCGAGCCGCGCACCGCACTGGGCCGCATGGCATCCAAGTCTGGCGCCGACCTTGCCACCCCGCTGGAAAGCAAGAAGACGCAACCGGTCAAGGGCACCGACAAGGGCACGGACAAGGCCGCTTCCGCCAAGCAGGCAGAGAAGTCTGCCCCGGCCTCCGCCAAGGCAGAAAAGACGGAAAAGGCCGCCCCCGCCGCCAAGCCGCAGGCCGCCGCATCGGCCCCCCCTGCCGCCAAGCCGCAGGCCGCTCCTGCCGCCAAGCC
>NZ_VSMK01000017.1 GCF_011682075.1 Nitratidesulfovibrio liaohensis | reverse complement strand
CGCGCCGCGCTGGACCGCACCGCGCTGGTCCGCGCCGAAACCGTGGGCTCGCACGAGGCCGCAGGGCGGGTGCTGTCCGAGGCGGTATACGCGCGCTATTCATCGCCCACCATGCACAGCGCGGCCATGGACGGCATTGCCGTACGCGCTGCGGACACCTTTGCCGCGCGCGAGGGGCACCCCGTGGCCCTGCGTCGGGGTGAAGGCTATCACCCGGTCAACACCGGCCACCCCATGCCCGAAGGGTGCGACGCCGTGGTGATGATCGAGCACGTGGCCCAGCTGGACGCGGACACCGTGGAAATCGAGGCCCCGGCCTTTCCGTGGCAGCACGTGCGGCGCATCGGCGAGGACATCGTGGCCACGGAGCTGCTGTTTCCGCGCAACCACCGGCTGGCCGCCTGCGACGTGGGCGCGCTGCTGTCCGGCGGTATCTGGGAGGTGCAGGTGTGGGAACGGGTACGCATGCGCATCATCCCCACCGGCGACGAGGTGCTGGACTTCACCACCAGGCCGGAACCGGGCGCCGGGCAGGTGGTGGAATCCAACTCGCAGGTGCTGGCGGCCATGGCCCGTGACATGGGCTGCATCGTCGAGCGCATTCCCCCGGTGCCGGACAACCCGGACGCCCTGCGCGCCGAACTGGCCCGCAGCCTGGACGAGGGCGTGCACGTCACCGTGCTGTGCGCGGGCTCGTCCGCGGGCAGCAAGGACTTCACCCGGCAGGTCATCGCGGCGGAAGGCCGCGTGCTGGTGCACGGCATTCAGGCCATGCCCGGCAAGCCTTCGCTGCTGGGCGAATGCCGCGGACGGCTGGTGGTGGGCGCGCCCGGCTACCCCGTCAGCGCGGTGGTCTGCTTCGACGAACTGGTGGCCCCGCTGGTGGCGTGGATGGGGCGCACCGTTCCGGCGGACCGCCCGTCAGCAGAGGTGCACCTGACGCGCAAGGTGCCCTCCAAGCTGGGGGTGGAGGAATTCGTGCGACTGGCCGTGGGCCGCGTGGGCAACCGGCTGGTGGGCACCCCGCTGGGACGCGGCGCGGGCAACATCACCACGCTTTCGCGGGCGCAGGCCGTGGCCCGCGTTCCCGCGCTGTCCGAGGGCGCCACCGAGCACGATGTGCTGCGCGCCCGGCTGACCGTACCCGAGGCGGTGCTGGACTCCATTCTGGTCTGCGTGGGCAGCCACGACAACACCCTGGACGTGCTGGCCGACGAGCTGATGGGCGGCGAGCGGCCCTTCCGGCTCATCTCAACCCATGTGGGCAGCATGGGGGGCATCACCGCGCTGCGCGGCGGCTCGTGCCACTTCGCCGGGGCGCACCTGTTCGACCCGGAAACGGGGGACTTCAACTTTCCCTTCCTGGACAAGTACCTGCCCGACATGGACGTGCGGGTGGTGAACCTGGCCATCCGGCATCAGGGACTCATCGTGGCGGCGGGCAACCCCAAGAATATCGGTAAAGTGGAAGACCTTGCGCGGTCGGACGTGCGCTTCATCAACCGCCAGCGCGGCGCGGGCACGCGCATCCTGCTCGACTGGCACCTGGGGCAGGCGGGCATCGCGCCTTCGCTGGTGCAGGGCTACGACAAGGAAGAATTCACCCACATGGCCGTGGCCGTGAACGTGCTGACCGGCGCGGCGGACTGCGGCCTGGGCATCCATGCAGCGGCGCGGGCGCTGGGGTTGGACTTTGTGCCGCTGGCGCGGGAGCGGTACGACATCGTGATTCCCGCCGCGCACATGGACGATGCGCGGGTGCAGGCCATGCTGGCCCTGCTGCGGGACGAGCGGTTCCTGAAGCGGGTGGAAGCCATGGGCGGGTACGAGACGACGCTGTCCGGGCGGCTGATGGAGAGAGGGATGGGGCTTGAGGGGTAGTGGCAGGGAAAAGGGCGTGCCTTGTCGAGGGGCGCTTTCCTTTATGCGGCGGTAACGCGCGGGCGCGCGTGCAATCACGTGCGGTAATTTCACACGGTTTTGGCTGTGCAAGAGGTTTGCCTGGTGGATATTCCGCGCATTTTCACTATTACGGAAAGCAATCACCGTATCCATAATCCGTTCACGCCGGAAAAATTCGCCACGCTTGGTGCGGTGTTGCATCTGGAGCCGGGGACGCGTGTGCTTGACCTTGGCAGCGGCTCTGGTGAGATGTTGTGCACATGGGCGCGCGATTACGGGGTTACCGGCGTCGGCATCGACATGAGCCCGTTGTTCACCCGGCAAGCGAAGCTTCGTGCCGAAGAACTTGGCGTCGCCAAGCAGGTCGAGTTCATCCACGGCGATGCTGCGGGCCATGTCGCCGCCGCAAAGGTGGGGGTGGCTGCCTGCGTCGGCGCCACGTGGATCGGCGGGGGCGTGGCAGGCACCATCGAGCTTCTGGCGAAGAGCCTGTGCGCCGGAGGCATCATTCTTGTCGGTGAGCCTTACTGGCTTCGGGTGCCGCCTACGGAAGACGTTGCCAGGGGGTGCCATGCCAATGCCATTTCGGATTTTCTCGTACTTCCGGAACTTCTCGGGTCTTTTGGCGACCTTGGCTACGATGTGGTGCAAATGGTGCTGGCGGATCAGGAAGGCTGGGACAGGTACGAGGCCGGCAAGTGGCTTACCATGCGGCGCTGGCTTGAAGCGAACCCCGACGACGATCTTGCGCAGGAAGTTCGCGCCCAGCTGACCTCGGAACCACAACGCTATGCAGCCTTCACGCGTGAATATCTTGGATGGGGCGTGTTTGCGCTGATGGCGCGGTGATGTGGGGTGGCTGCGCGGTGACGGCTTCTGCGCGGACAGTCCCGCGTTTTTTGGTTCCCCTCGGTTTCGTCATGCCTCCGGCGGGCAGGGGGTGTTCACCAGCGCGCCACTGCCTTCGTGGAGGGCGCGTCCGCCAAGGCGCGACACGTCTCCCTTTCGCTTCATCTCCATGAAAAACAGGCGCGCCGCCGCTGCAAACCTGCAACGACGGCGCGCCATTCTTTTCCAAAACCGGCCTATGGGCGCATGCCGGGCCACGCCGTCAGGGCATTACACCCGCTCGGTCACCAGGTTCCCCATGCTCACGGTGCCCACCAGCGTCTTGCCTTCTTCCATGATGTCGCCGGTGCGGTACCCTTCGCGCAGCACGCCGCTGACGGCCTGCTCGATGGCCACGGCTTCCTTCTCCAGACCGAAGGTGTAGCGCAGCATCATGGCCACGGAAAGGATGGTGGCCACGGGGTTGGCCTTGTTCTGCCCGGCGATGTCCGGGGCGGAGCCGTGGATGGGCTCGAAGATGCCGGGGCCGCTGGCGCCCAGCGAGGCCGAGGGCAGCATGCCGATGGACCCGGTGATCACCGCCGCCTCGTCGGACAGGATGTCGCCGAACAGGTTCTCGGTGACGATGACGTCGAACTGGGCGGGCCAGCGCACCAGCTGCATGGCCGCGTTGTCCACGTACATGTGGGTCAGCTCCACGTCGGGGTATTCCCTGGCCACCTCGATGACCACGGCGCGCCACAGGCGCGACACGGCCAGCACGTTGGCCTTGTCCACCGAGCAGACCTTCCTGCTGCGTTTGCGGGCCGCCTCGAAGGCCACGCGGGCGATGCGGCGCACCTCTTCTTCATTGTAGATCATGGTGTTGTAGCTGGTGCGCAGGCCGTCGCGCAGTTCTTCCTCGCACACCGGCTCGCCGAAGTAGACGCCGCCGGTCAGCTCGCGCACCACCATCACGTCCAGACCCTGCGCGGCGATGTCGGCGCGCAGCAGGCAGGCCCCGGCCAGTTCGGGCAGCAGGGTGGCCGGGCGCAGGTTGGCGAACAGCCCCAGCGCCTTGCGGATGCCCAGCAGCCCCTTTTCCGGGCGGATGGCGGTGGGCAGGGTATCCCACTTGGGGCCGCCCACGGCGCCCAGCAGCACGGCGTCCGCCGCCTTGCACGCGGTCACGGTTTCGTCCGGCAGGGGGCCGCCCGTGGCGTCGATGGCCGCGCCGCCGATGAGTGCATTGGTGTAGCTGACGGTGTGGCCGAACTTCTTGGCCACCTTGTCCAGTACCTTCACGGCCTGTTCCACTATTTCCGGGCCGATGCCGTCGCCCGGCATCAGGCAGATCTTCATGTCCATCTGGATATCCCTTCTCGATGACCGATGCGCGCTATGGGTGGTGCGGCGGCGGGGTGTACGGCTCGCCGCCGGAATGGTCAGGATTGGCTTATCTCGCTTCCGCCTTTTCTCCTCGCGCCTGCAAAACCGGCATGCGAGGGATTTTGTTCTCCGGCGAGGAAGAGGCGTCTTTCGCGGAGGGAGCGTACTCTTTTCGTACGTGACCGGAGCGAAAGGCGCATCTGACGAAGCCGGAGGGCAAAAGACCCGAATGCCTAAGCCAGCTTCTCGCGGACGTAGGGGACGAGGCCACCCTTATCCAGCAACTCCCGCATCGACGCAGGCAGCGGCGGGCAGGTGATGGTGGCCCCGGTGGTGCGGTTGGTGATCAGCCCCTTGGCCGCGTCCACTTCCACGGTGTCGCCGTCGGCGATCTTGTCCACCTCGTCGCCCACTTCCAGCAGCAACAGCCCCATGTTGAAGGAGTTGCGGTAGAAGATGCGCGCGAAGCTGTGCGCGATGACCACGGGCATGCCCGCGCCCAGGATGGCGATGGGGGCATGCTCGCGCGACGAGCCGCAACCGAAGTTGCGCCCCGCCACCATCACGTCGCCGGGCTTCACGCGTTTCACCCAGCCTTCCTCAAGGCCGGCCATGCAGTTTTCGCCCAGCTTCCGGGTGTCGGTGGTCACCAGAAAGCGCGCGGGGATGATGGCGTCGGTATCGATATGCTCGCCCACCTTGTGGGCGGTGCCGGTGTAGCTCATGATGCGTAAACCTCCATGCGTGGCGTGTGGAACTGCCCCTGTCTACTGGGGCCTACAGGCTGCCGGGATGGGCGATGACGCCCGCCACGGCGGATGCGGCGGCAACTGCCGGGCTTGCCAGATAGACCTCGGACTCCAGGCTGCCCATGCGCCCGCGGAAGTTGCGGTTGGTGGTGGCGATGGCGCGTTCGCCATCGGCCAGAATGCCCATGTGCCCGCCAAGGCACGGCCCGCAGGTGGCCGGGCCCACGATGCAGCCCGATTCCATGAAGGTCTCGATCAGCCCTTCCTTCAGGGCTTCCTTCCACACGCCGGGGGTGGCGGGCAGCACGATGCAGCGCACGCCCTTGGCCACCTTGCGGCCCTTCAGCACTTCCGCCGCCTCGCGCATGTCGCTGATGCGGCCATTGGTGCACGAGCCGATGACCACCTGATCCAGGGTCACGCCCTGCACTTCACCCACGGGCTTCACGTTTTCGGGCAGGTGCGGGCAGGCCACCACGGGCTCCATGCCGGATACGTCGAAGGTCAGCTCGCGTTCGTAGGTCGCGCCGGGGTCTGCGGACAGGGGGGCGTCCTTGCGGCCGCGCGCGGCGGTGTAGGCAAGGGTCTTCTCGTCGGCGGCGAACAGGCCGACCTTGCCGCCTGCCTCGATGGCCATGTTGGCGATGGTCATGCGGCCTTCAACGGACAGGGCCTCGATGGCAGCGCCGTCGAATTCCAGCGCGCGGTACAGGGCGCCGTCCACGCCGATCTCGCCGATGAGGCGCAGGATCAGGTCTTTCGCGCCCACCCACCTGGGCAGGGTGCCGGTGAAGGTGGCCCGGATGGTGGGCGGCACCTTGAACCACGTTTCGCCAAGGGCCATGGCCCCGGCCACGTCGGTGGACCCAAGGCCGGTCGCAAACGCGCCTAACCCTCCGTAGGTACAGGTGTGGCTGTCGGCCCCCACCACCACGTCACCGGGGCCGACCAGCCCCAGTTCGGGCAGCAGGGCGTGCTCCACGCCGCAGTCGCCGCCTTCGTAGTAGTGGGTGACGCCCATTTCCCTGGCGAATTCGCGGGTCAGCTTCACCTGCTGCGCCGAATCGATGTCTTTTTGCGGGGTGAAGTGGTCCATGACCAGCGCCACCTTGTCGCGGTCGAACACCTTTTTCGCCCCCATGGCCCGGAAGGACTTGATGGCGAGCGGAGCGGTGATGTCGTTTGCCAGAGCCAGCGAGACGCGACAGCGGACGATCTGCCCCGCGGCCATGATCGCCTCGTCGGTGTGCGCCTGCAGGATCTTCTGCGCAAGCGTGTGTGCCATCTAGATGCCCTCCTTCTCTTGCTCTTCTTCTTTCTTTGCCAGGCGGTTCAGCGCGTTCACGTACGCGCGGGCGCTGGCCAGTATGATGTCGGGGTCGGACCCGCGTCCGACCGCGCTGCTGCCGTTCTGTCTAAGGCGTACGGTCACCTCGCCCTGGGCGTCGGTGCCGCCGGTGATGGCGGTGACCGAATACCGTTCCAGGATGGGCGTACGGCCCACGATTTCGCCAATGACGTTGAAGATGGCGTCCACCGGCCCCACGCCGAATCCGGCGGCGCGCTTCACCTCGCCCATGACGTCCATGACCACGGCGGCGGTGGGGGGCATGCCGGTGTCGCTGCACTGCACGGAAAGGTTCACCAGCCGGTACAGGTCGGGCAGGCGGTAGACCTCTTCAAGCACCAGTGCCTCGATGTCCTCGTCATAAATCTGCTTCTTCTTGTCCGCCAGCTTCTTTACCGCCTCGAACACGGTGACCAGCTGGTCTTCCTCCAGCCGGTAGCCCAGCTCTTCCAGCTTGTTCTTCACGGCGTTGCGGCCCGAATGCTTGCCGATGACAAGGTCGGTCTTGGTCTTGCCGATGGATTCCGGCGTCATGATCTCGTACGTTTCGCGGTTCTTGAGCATGCCGTCCTGGTGGATGCCCGATTCGTGCGCGAAGGCGTTGGCGCCCACGATGGCCTTGTTGGGCGGAATGGGCTGGCCGATGATCATGGACAGCAGGCGGCAGGTGGGGAACAGCTGCTCGGTCACCACGCCGCAATCCAGCTGGTAGAAGTCGCGCCGGGTGTGCAGGGCCATGACGATTTCCTCGAGCGAGGCGTTGCCTGCCCGTTCGCCAATGCCGCTGATGGTCACTTCCGCCTGGCGGGCCCCGGCCTTCAGCGCGGCCAGGGTGTTGGCCACGCCCATGCCGAGGTCGTTGTGGCAGTGCACGCTGAACACGGCCTTGTGGCTGCTCGGCGTGTTCTCGATGACGTACTTGATGAGCCGCCCGAATTCCTCGGGCTGGGCATAGCCCACGGTGTCCGGCACGTTGATGGTGGTGGCCCCGGCGTTGATCACCGCCTCGAACACCCGCACCAGAAAGTCGGGGTTGGAGCGCGAGGCGTCCTCGGCAGAGAACTCCACGTTGCTGGTGTACCGGGCGGCATGGCGCACGGCGGCCACGGCCATTTCCACTACCTGGTCCGGTTCCTTGCGCAGCTTGTACTGCATGTGCACCGGCGAGGTGGCGAGAAAGGTGTGGATGCGCGGATTTTCGGCCACCTTCACGGCGTCCCAGGCGCGGTCGATGTCGGCGGGCATGGCGCGGCACAGGCCCGCCACTTCCACGCCCCTGACGGCGCGGGCAATGGCCTGCACGGCCTCGAAGTCCCCCTGGCTGGATGCGGGGAACCCGGCTTCCATGATGTCCACGCCAAGGATTTCCAACTGGCGGGCCAGGCGGATCTTTTCCTGAAGGTTCATGGTGGCGCCGGGCGACTGTTCGCCGTCGCGCAAGGTGGTGTCGAAAATGCGGATGCGACCGGATTCGATGGTCATGATTCGTGCTCCTCTGGCTGCGGTCCGCGCCCGTTGTGGTTGAGGGCGGGACCATGGCGCTGATGCGCGGTCGTCACGTGCGGCGTGTGCGCCTGACGGATTGCTGCATCTGTTCGTTAGCTGCGCGCCGGCCCGGGAGACGGGACTCTGGCTGAGAGGAGGGTACACGTCCGCCCGGGAACGGCGTGCGTTCCTGACACGGAGGTACGGGGCGCTGCTACGACAACCCTAGGATAGGCTGCGTAGTAGCTTGTGATTGCGGCGGGGAATGATGACGAAGGTGTACACGGGACCAGAGATGAGGTAGCCCGCGAACACCAGGAAACCCAAGAGCTTGGGTTCGGAGGAGACGAGTACGAACAGCAGGATGGCGGTAACCATCGAGCTGAACGGATGGGCCTTGATGAGCCCGTATTCCTTGAAGGATGCGTAGCGCACGCGGCTCACCATGAGGAAGGCGAGCACGAAGGCGAGCGCAAGGCAGAAGCGCGGGAAGAACCCCGCGAACTGTTCGGGCACGTAGGGGCTGAACAGCACCAGCGTGGCCACGGCGCAACCGGCCGCCGGGATGGGCAGGCCGATGAAGAACTTCTTGGAGGTGGTGGCGGTGGAGATGTTGAACCGGGCAAGGCGCAACGCCCCGCACACCGCGAACAGGAAGGCGGCGGCGATGCCGAGGCGACCGTACTGGTGCAGCTGCCACTGGTACATCATGAAACCGGGCGCCACGCCGAAGGCCACCAGGTCGCACAGCGAATCGTACTGGACGCCGAATTCGCTGGCGGTATTGGTGAGGCGGGCCACCTTGCCGTCCAGGCCGTCCATGAGGGCGCTGAACAGAATGGCCATGGCGCAGTCTTCGTACCGCCCGGAAACGGCCCACAACATCCCCAGGAAGCCTGCAAAGAGGCTTGCCGTGGTGAAGAGGTTCGGGAGGATGTACACTCCCTTGTGGATCGGGCGGGCGGGCTGTTCCATGGCCTTGCGGCTGTCCTGTGCCTTTCTGCGGTCTGTGAACCGTTAGGATTGAGCGGGGTTAGGCGTTGCGGCGCGCCACTATGGTCTGCCCGGCGAACACCTGTTCACCCACGTTCACCGCCGGAGAATAGTCGTCCGGCAGGTAAAGGTCAACCCGCGAGCCGAAGCGGATCATGCCGAAGCGCTCGCCACGGGCCAGCGTATCGCCTTCGTCGGTCCGGCACACGATGCGCCGGGCGATCAGCCCGGCGATCTGCACGAAGGTCCAGGTGGAGCCGCCGTCCTCGGTCATCTGGTAGGCGCAGCGTTCGTTGTCGGTGGATGCCTTGTCCCACGCGGCGTTCAGGAACTTACCGGGATGATAGGCAATGCCGGTCACCGTGCCCGTTACCGGGGCGCGGTTCACGTGCACGCTGAACACGTTCATGAAGATGCACACCGCCGTGCGCGGCTGGCCGGTGAACGGGTCGGGCATGGTCTGCACGCGCACCACCTTTCCGTCGGCGGGGCTGACGGCAAGGCCGGGCGCGGTGGGGGTGACCCGTTCCGGATCGCGGAAGAAATGGCAGCAGAACCACGTCAGCAGCATGAACACGAAGCTGCCGGTGGCGCAGCCGAGCATGGCGAGGGAAAGCGTGACGAGGGCGCACAGGCCGATGGCCGGGACGCCTTCGGGGGTGATGCCGATGGAGGCTTTGCGCATGTAGGATACCGTTGGTTGCGGTGGGTTGCAGAGCGCCGGGGCCGCCGTGGGCGGGCCGCGTGCGGGCAATATGGCGGGAGTGTAGGCAAAAGCCGCCCCGCTGGCAACCTGCGGGCGAACGGGGAAGGCAGGGGCCTGGATGAAGGCATGCGGCAGAGGGCGGAGGCGGGCGACGTGGGGCGGGGGAATGGGCGATGGATTGGCGGGCTGTTGCAGCCGGGCGCTACCGGGTTTGCTCCGGCGCTGCCGCGCAGCGGGTGCCCGCACGCTGCCGGACGGTT
>NZ_VSMK01000016.1 GCF_011682075.1 Nitratidesulfovibrio liaohensis | reverse complement strand
CCCGCCAATAAGACTCCTTTTTCGACCTTCGCCTGCGATTCGACGGCATACCCGCACCTCCTTGATTGGAGGATGAGCATGCAGGATTTCAAACGAGGGCGGTAGAAGGAGGTGATGTGACGCTTACCTTGAAACGCATCCTCGCCTCAAGGCCTTCCAGGAAAACCGCCAGGCCGCCGAACACGACGTTGACCGCGCGCGTGCCGGCTGGTTCCCGCGCCTTGACGTGCGTGGCGGTGTGGGCGTGGAACAGTACAATGACCGCTCCACCCGGGCCACCAACAACGAAAACGACTGGTACGACCGCAGCGAAGGTTCGGTGACCCTCAGCCAGACCATCTGGGACGGCCTGGCCACCGCCAGCCGCGTGGACATCAACAAGAACAAGCTGGGCTCGGTGGACAACCGCCTCATCGACAATGCCGAAGCCCTTGGCCTGGACGCCGTGCTTGCACACATCGAAGTGCTGCGCCAGCGCGAAATCGTCCGTTTGTCCGAGATCAACGTGCAGCAGCACGAATCCATCCTGGGTTCGCAGCAGGAACGTTCGCGCATGGGCGCGGCCAGCGTTTCCGACGTTACCCAGACCCAGGGCCGCCTGGCCCGCGCCCAGTCGACCCTGACCGAAGCCCGCAGCGCGCTGCAGGTGGCAGAGGCCGCCTACCTGCGCCTGACCGGCCAGATGGTGCCCGAAACCCTGGGCCCGGCGGAAGCGCCCACGGCCACCCCGCCCAGTGCCGACGCCGCCCTGGCCGACAGCCAATCCTCCAACCCCAAGGTGCAGGCGTTGATTGCCGACGTGCGCACCTCGGAAGCGGAAATCGACCTTGCCAAGTCCGGCTACCACCCCGTGATCTACGCGGAGGTGGGTCCCACCTACAAGGATCAGGTGGAAAGCAGCCGTGACCACGAATGGGGCACCGCCGCCATGCTGCGCATGAGCTGGAACCTGTTCAACGGCGGCGCCGACGTGGCCGCGGTGAAGGGCGCCTCCGCCCGCTCGCGCCAGAGCCGCCAGGAACTGCAGAACCAGATCGACGAACTTGGCCGCGAAACCCGCGCCACCTGGACCCAGATGCTGTCCGCCCGCGAACAGCAGCGCTACTTCCTGTCTGCCATCGACTACAACGTGCAGACCCGCGATGCGTACATGCAGCAGTTCCTGGTGGGCCAGCGCAGCCTGCTGGACGTGCTGGACGCCGAGAACGAACTGTACAGCTCGTCCATTCAGGAAGTGACCTCGCGCATGAACGATGCCGGTGCCCAGTACCGCCTGCTGGCCCTTGGCGGCAAGCTGCTGGAAAGCCTGGGCATCGACCGCGACGCCCTGCGCAAGAACACCGAGCGATAGCCGCTCCCGCAGAGAACGGCATACCCGAAGGGGTCGGTCCGAAGGACCGGCCCCTTTTTGCGCGCCGTACCGGCGGGAAGGGGAACCACGGAGGGGGGCGCCACGGAAAGGGTGCGCGGATGAAGGCGTTGGCGAGACACGACAGCGGGTGGCAGCGTCCCCGGGAGGGAAACGCGGCAGGAGGGATGCGGGATTGCCCATACCACCGGCACGGACTCCCCGGCTGCACACGCACGGTCTTCACAAAACGCGACGGGGGGGCTCGCAAGGTGTTCCTGCACTGGACCACATGCACCGCACCTGCCATCTGCAGCACTGCCTGCGCCCAGCCCGGCCAGTCTTGTTGCCTCGCCGGGCTGGGCTAGTGTGTGGCAGCTTTCCCCCTTCCCCTCCTGACGCCAGACCAATCTGACGCCCGACGAACGACGCAGCCCCCCGGACGCCATCCGTCCACCCTCGACCACACCCCGCCATGTCAGGAATCCATCTGCTCTACGCTCGCCCCCCCACGCACCTTCCATGTATACGGTGGTACGTGGGGGGATAACGGGCGTGTTGGCACGTGAGGTGCCCCCGCGCCAATCCTCGCCACACAGACGCAAGACGCCCCGGCCAAGGCCGGGGCGTCCGTGTGTTCCTGGTGTGCCGCCGGATGGCGGCGCGCCGGTTAGCTGTTTTCGGTGATGATCTTGTGGGTCAGGATATGCTGCTCGATGGCCTGCAAGGCCACCGAAGTATCCGGGGCGCCCGACAGGGCATCCTGAAGCACCACATGCTGGGACTGGGCGCCATGATGCAGGGTGATCACCACGTCGTTGCTATCGGTGCCGGCCAGAACCGCGTTGCCTCCAGCCACCACGTCGGGGTTGGTGCCTATCAGCACGTCGCTGAACTTCAGCACATCGTTCTCGCTGTTCATATGGAAGTCGGTCACCACGTCCTTGGCGCCCGCAGTGAAGTCTTCCGCGTTCCACACGAAGGTGTCGGCCCCCGTGCCGCCGGTCAGGAAGTCGCCGTCCTGCCCGCCCACGAGGATATCATTGCCGCCATCGCCGAACAGGTGATCGATGCCAGCGCCGCCGTGCAGGTAGTCGTGCCCTTCGCCGCCATGGATGATGTCGTTGCCGCCATGGCCGAAGATCACGTCGTCACCGCTGGTGCCGGTTATGGTGTTGTGGTTGGCGTCGCCTTGGTAGAAGTGGCTGCCGCCTTCCGTCATGGTGTGCGCGGCAGTGTCATGCGGCGCATCAGAGGCTGCCGAGCCCAGATGCACGCTGAGGGTCGCGTAGTCGGACTGGCCGCCGCCTTCGGTGGATGCCAGCTTGTACACGAAGGTGTCGTCATGGCCTTCCATGCCCACCTTCGCTGTGTAGGTGTAGGTGCCGTCCTGGTGGATTTCCAGGCTGCCGTAATCCGTCGCCAGGGTCAGGCCGGCCGCGGTCACTTCATGCCCGTTAACCTCGGTCACCTGGGCGTTGAGGCCCACGAGTTGGTCGGCCATGTCGGTACCAACGTGGTCGTGAATCACATCGCCGCTGATGATGGCCGCTGCGGCGTGCATGATGGTCACGTCGTCGATGTAGACCCGCAGCCCGTTGTTGTAGGTAGAACCCCAAGATGTGTAAGAACCATTTCCGCCTGCACCGTCAACCGCCTTGATCTGGACGGTATGCGAACCGCCCGTCAGGAAGGTGTAGGTGAAGGTGCCGGAAGACCCCGTGGAGCCAGGCGTCACGGTGTAGACCGTGGGCAGTGCGACGCCGTCAATGACAACCACGAACTTGTCGGGGTCGTGGTTGTCCGAGTTGCCGGTCCGACCGGTGACATCGGTCTCCCACTTAAACGTCAGCGTATCGTTGGCAGCCACGTTGAAGGTCTTGCTGCTGACAACCTCCCCGCTGTCCGAAGAGAGATCGAGCAGCAGTTCCCGGTCGCCCCCCCCAACATTCACACGCGACACGCCGTCGTCATCATGGCTCCAGCCGTCGTAGTTCGCATTGTTGTTGCTGCTGCCGGAGAAGTCGTCCCTGCTGACTTCCTGGTACGTCGTGTTGCCGGTGACTGCATGGTTATCGTGGGCGTCCAGCATGGGCAGCCGCAGCAACAGGGTTGCGGTGTCCGAGGTGCCGTCGGCATCACGCACTTCGTAGGTGATGACTTCCTGTCCGGTAGCCTTGGAGCCAGGAATGAACTCGTAACTGCCGTCCGCAAAGTCGATCTTCAGGGAACCCTTGCTGTCACCAAGATCAATGGTGAGCTCGGTGGCCGGACCCGCAGGATCGGTGTAGGTCACGCCGTCCACGGTCACGCTGTGCAGATGCAGACCGCCGTCGGCGCCAGCCTGATCGTTGTCGAGCAGGTTGCCTTCAGCGGACACGGTGCCCAGCAGAATGTTCGGCAGTTGCGACAGGGTGGTGATGACCTCGGAGGTATCGGCCCCGTTCTTGTCCCAGGCAACCCGGTCAAGTTGGTCGGGATCGACCGCTTCACCCATGCCGAAGGCGTACACGGTGTCGACACCGGCGCTGACAAGCTTGTTTTCCCAGGCCTGCGTATCCGAATTGTTCAGTTCGTAGCCGGAGTTGGGGCCGCCGTCGGACAGGAAGTACACCACCGACTTGTCGGCAGCGGGCAGCCCGCCATCCAGAACCGCCTTGGCCGCGGCAAGGGCGCCATCGTAGTTGGTGCCGTCACCGATGGAGCTGTTGGAGGGGTTGTTGACCCAGGACATGGCCTGGGTGGTCGAACCGTCTCCGGTGAACCACGAGCTGGTGCGGGTGTCGTTGTCGAAGTCGATGATGCACACGTTCACCTGACCCACGTCGTCGTACTTCGCCAGCAGTTCGGCAATGGCCGCCTTGGCCAGGGCAAACTTGGTGTCGTACCCGCCGGGACCGTCGGGGTCGCCGCCGCCCAGCCACGAGTCAGGCCCCATGCTGTTGGAGGAGTCGAGTATGATCATCACGTTGGTGGTGATGCCCTTCGGGAAGCTGGCCACGTCGTCCACCGCCATCGGATGGTCGTCGACGATGTTGATGTTCAGGGTACCGGTGGCATTCGGCGTGCCCGCAGTGAAGTTGTCGGAGACTTCCACAGCGAGGGACAGCGTGCCGCCCGCAGGATGCGTGGCGTTGTCGTCCAGGGTGAAGTGGTAGTTCACCGTGTAGGTGCCATCACCGTTGTTGTGCACGTTGTCGACCACGAGGTTGCCGTTGGGGGTATCCACGGTGTGCGAACCGAACAGGGCGCCGCCGTCGATCACCTTGGTACCGCCGATGGACACTTCGTCAAGGCCGGCGGTGGCGGTGATGGTGAAGGCGCCGGTCATGCCGAGGCCCACGCCGTCCGTGCCGGAACCGCCCGGCAGGCCGGCTTCGTGCACGGTGCCTTCCGGGTTTTCCAACCCCGACAGGTTCAGCACGTGGTTCTCGTTCACGCCGTTGATGTCCACGGTCAGGTTCGCGGTGCTGATGTCGCCGTCGCCGTCCTTCAGGGTGTAGGTGAAGGTCTCCGCCACATCACTGCTGGGGGTCAGGTTCTGTACCAGCGGGTTGCTGTTGTCCAGGGTGTAGGTGTAGCTGCCGTTCTGGTTGACATGCAGCATCCCGTACGGGGTGTCGATGTCCACGCCGTCCGCATCCACCACATAGTTGGTGGCGCCGAACTTGACGCTGGTCACCATGGCACCGTCCGCGCCCTTAACGTCGGCGGTGGGGTCAAGGATCAGGTTGCCGGTGGCCACCTGGCCCGCGCCGCTGTCTTCCGTCACGCTGGCGGTGTTGCTGTTCGCGTGGGGGTTGTCGTCCACGATCTTGACGGTAAGCGTGGCGGAATCGGCATCGCCGTCGCGGTCCACGGCCGTCACGGTGAAGTCGCGGTACAGCGCATCGTCGGTGGAGCCCGAAGCGCCGTGAGCGATGTTATCGGTAAGGGTGTAAGTGTAGCTTATCTTGCCGGTGGCGGCGTCGAACGCAGTGACCACCAGCGTGCCGTAGGCGTTGGTGAAGCTGTTGCCGGTCAGGACGCCTGCGTCGATGACCTTCACGCCGCCGATCAGGATTTCATCCAGCCCGTCCTTGGCGTCCACGAAGAAGTCGCCGTTGAACGAGGTGGCCGTGGGGCCGACATGGCTGCCGTCGGACAGGCCCGCTTCGTACACGGTTCCTTCGCTGCCGCACAGGCCGGTCAGGCTCACCTTGTCGTCCGCGCCGTTGATGGTGATGGTCAGATTGGCGGTGTCGATGTCGCCGTCGCCATCCTTCAGGGTGTAGGTAAACACTTCCTGCAGATGCTCACCGGTGGTCAGGTGCTGCACCGCAGCGTTGGCGTTGTTCAGCGTGTAAGTGTAGGTGCCGTCGGCCTTCACCAGCAGCGTGCCGTACAGCCCGTTGATGGTTTCGCCGTTGTTGTCCACGTTCACCGAATTCGCGCCGAACTCAATCTTGGATACGATGGCGCCGTCCGCGCCCTGCACGTCGTCACCGGGTTCAGGCCAGAAGAAGTTGCCGGTCACCACGTTGCCGGAGGCGTCGTCGTCGGTATGCGGGTTGCCGTCATGGCCGCCGTCTTCGGTCACCGTGGCGAAGTTGTCGTACGCCGTGGGCACGTCGTCGGTGATGTGCACCTTGAGGGTGTCGGTGTCGTAGTCGCCGTTGCGGTCGATGACCTTCAGCCCCAGCGAGAGCAGGTAGTCGTTCTCGCCCTGAATCGGGGCATGCGGGGCGTTGTCATCCAGGGTGAACGAGTAGGATATCTTGTACTGCCCGTCGCCCAGGTTCTGCACCCCGGTAACCACGAGGTTGCCGTAGGGAGTGTCGATGGTGTGGTCGGCCTGCAACACGCCGTTCACGATCACGTTCTCGCCGCCGATCTGCACGATGTTCAGGCCGTCATTGGCGGTAACGATGAACGAACTGGAATCGGTCAGCGAATCCTTAGGGAAGGGGTCGCTGCCCTGCCACAGATCGTCCTCGTTCACGTGCAGGCTGTTGATGCAGCCGATGTCCACCCGGTCGTTGGCGCCGTCGATGGTGATGGTCAGCTTGGCGGTGTCGGTGTCTCCATCGCCGTCCTTCAGGGTGTAGGTGAACACTTCCTGCAAGTGTTCGCCCGGAATGAGGTGCTGCACCGCGTCGCTGTGGTTGTTCAGTTCATAGGTGTAGCTGCCGTCGGCCTTGATGAACAGCTTGCCGTACAGGCCGTTGATGAATTCGCCGTTGGTGTCCACGCCTTCGCTGTGGGCGCCGAACTGGATGTTGGACACCTTGGCGCCGTCCGCGCCCTGCACGTCATCGCCCATTTCCGGCAGCCAGAAGATGTTGCCGGTGATCACGTTGCCAGAGGCTTCGTCGTCGGTGTGCGGATTCCAGTCGTGGCCGCCGTCTTCGGTCACCGTGGCTACGTTGTCGTACGCCGTGGGCACGTCGTCGGTGATGTGCACGTTGATGGACGCGGTGTCCCAATCGCCGTTGCGGTCGCTTACCGCAAGACCCAGCGAAAGCAGGTAGTCGTTTTCACCGTTGCCGTTGGCATGCGGGGCGTTGTCGTCCAAGGTGAACTTGTATTCGATGCGGTACTTGCCGTCGCCCAGGTAGTCCACATCGTACACCACCAGATTGCCGTACGGGGTGTCGATGGTGTGGTCGGCCTGGATGTGACCGTCGATGATGACGTTTTCGCCGTTGATCTTCACCACGTTCAGGCCGTCGTTGGCGGTGACGATGAACTGCCCGTAATCGGTCAGCGATTCCTTGTGGATGTCGCTGCCCCACGGCAGGTCGTCTTCGTTCACGTGCAGGCTGTTGATGCAGTCGATGTCCACCCGGTCGTTGGCGCCGTTGATGTTGATGGTCAGCTTGGCGGTATCGGTGTCGCCGTCACCGTCCTTCAGGGTGTAGGTGAAGACTTCCTTCAGGGTTTCACCCGGAATGAGGTGTTGCACCGCATCGTTGTGATTGTTCAGTTCGTAGGTGTAGCTGCCGTCGGCCTTGATGAACAGTGTGCCGTACAGCCCGTTGATGTGTTCGCCGTCGGCGTCCACGCCTTCGGAGTGGAAGCCGAACTTGATGTTGGACACCTTGGCGCCGTCCGCGCCCTGCTGGTCGTCACCGAGTTCCGGCAGCCAGAAGATGTTGCCGGTGATGACGTTGCCCGAGGCTTCGTCGTGGGTGTACGGATTCCAGTCGTGCCCGCCGTCTTCGGTCACCCACGCGACGTTGTCGTGCGCGATGGGGTGGTCGTCCACGATGGTGATGGTCAAGGACGCGTAGGCGGAATCGCCCGAAACGTCGGTGACGCTGATCGGAATCACGTCGCCGGTTTCGGTGCCGTCGGGGAAGGTGTGGTTGACGTTGTCGTACAGGGTGTACTTGTACGACACGGTGTACTTGCCGGTGGCATCGTCATAGGTGACGCCGGTGACGTCCAGCACGGCGTGGGCCAGCATCGGGTTGTTCACCACAAGACCGTTGGCGCCGATGAACAGCGGTCCGGCCGCGTCAAGGTCGTCCAGCGAGGCAAAGGTCTTGCCGCCCACGGTAACGGACGCGAAGTCCTCGTGCTGCATGTCGACGACGAAGGTGCCCGCGGCCACCACGGCTTCGTGCCCGGCCTCGGTGCCGACGGCCCACGGCGTGAACAGCCCGGACTCGTGCACCACGTGCGCTTCGGTAGGCATGTCGATGTCGGGGGTGCGTTCGGCTTCAATGATGGTCACGTTGAACGACGAACCGGCCGTGTCGCCGTCACCGTCGGTGATGGTGTAGTTGAAGGTCAGCTTGCCGCCGGCGTTGTCGGGCAGGTCAAGCAGCACGTTCTGCGTGAAGGTCCAGTACCCGGTGTCGGGGTCGACCTGCAGCACGAAGGCGATGTTGGAGACCGCTTCCGTAATGCTGACTTCATCGCCCGAGGATTCGCCGACGATGTAGCCGACGATGCGGCCTTCACCTTCGACGACCACGTTCACCTGATGCCCATCCCAGGTCCAGATGCCGTCGGACGAGGCCTCTGGCGCGTCGGCTGCGCTGACCACTTCGGGCTGCACGTCCGGAGTTTCGGTCGTAAAGCCCGCCCAGGTCAGGTCGAACGCACCGCGGTCATCCGCGCCGTAGGTGAAGTCCAGGTCGCCGTGGGCAACGCCCACTTCCGACACCATGTGGAAGCCGACGTTGGTGATGTAGAAGTCGCTGCTGTCGCCGACGGAGCCGCCGTCATGGCCGTGGCTGCCGTAAAAACTGGGCATGTGCTGGTAGTCAAGGCCGATGATGACCACGCGGTCGAACAGCCCGCCGTTGTTCAGGTGGGAGAAGTTGTAGCTGTCGCCGGGCTGGTTGGCGAAGATCACCCGCGAATCGACAAGTTCGTCGCCCAGGAAGAACAGTATCTTGCCGACTTCGCCGGAACCGTTCTCATGCCCGTAGAAGGCCGAGGTTCCCATGCTGAACGAATCGGCAACGCCGTCCAGCTTGAAGACCACGCCTTCCTGCTCATGGAACCATTTGTCGTCGCGGTGGCCCAGTTCGTTCTCGCGGTCGGGCGAATCGCCGGGCACGTGGTTGCCGTCATAGGTCACGCCAAGGCCATGCCCCACGCGGAAGTACGGCGTGCCGCCGTCCACGCGCAGGTCCACGGTGCCGTTGTCGAGATCGGGAACGCTGCCGTTGGTCAGGTCGAAGTGCAGGTTGACTTCGCCGTTGGCGAACATGTGCTCGACGACGCCGTCGGTGCCGAGTTCGGGGTAGTCGTCGGGGGTGACTTCGTCTTCGGGATTGGGATCGTTGATCTTGCCGATGAACGGTTCGTCATCCGCGATGGTTATGGTCAGGGTGCCGGGAAGGGAAGAGTCGCCGTCGGCGTCTGTGATGATGACGGTAACGGTTTCGATGCGGTCTTCAGCACTGGGGGTCAGCAGGGTATGGGTGCTGTCGTCCACCAGGGTGTAGGTGAAAAACACGTTGGTGCCGTCAAAGCCGGTCAGCACCATGTCGGCGTGGGCGTCCTGCGCGCCAAGGTCAACGGCCAGCGGGGTGCCGCCTGCCAGAGCCGCCAGTTGGGCCGCAGTGAACACGCTGTTGCCCACGGTCAGCGAGCCGATGCCGTCGGGCGCGGTGATGGCAAAGGACCCGGCAACGCCGATGGGGCCTTCCGTGGTGCCCTGGTAGGTGGAACTGCCGTCTCCCAGGTTCGATTCGAACACGGTGAGCGCGCTGGTGGTCATGATCAGGGTGGGCACCGTGTCGATGGCGTCGGGGGCTTCATCCTCGATGGTTCCCAGCGCCGCCGTGCCGATGGCAGTGGTACCCAGCGGGTCCAGGCGGTCCACGCCGCCGATCAGGTTGCCCGCGTCGTCGGCATAGTCGCCCACGCCGCCGCTACCC
Source organism: Nitratidesulfovibrio liaohensis (assembly GCF_011682075.1). GTDB lineage: Bacteria > Desulfobacterota > Desulfovibrionia > Desulfovibrionales > Desulfovibrionaceae > Cupidesulfovibrio > Cupidesulfovibrio liaohensis. The sequence continues at coordinate 26 of NZ_VSMK01000016.1, read as the reverse complement.
GCGGCAGCGCCCGCGCCGGGGCCGGC
>NZ_VSMK01000015.1 GCF_011682075.1 Nitratidesulfovibrio liaohensis | reverse complement strand
GGCCGACGCGGTGACGGCCAGCACAGGCATGTCCGACGCAACCCCCGGCACCTGTCCGGCGCGCAGTCGGCGCACCACCTCCGTGCCGTCGCAGCCGGGCATGCGCACGTCCAGCAGGGCCATGTCGGGTCGCAGTTCTTCCAGCAGACGCAGAGCCTCCACGCCATCCGCGGCCACGGCCACCTGGTGTCCGGCGCCGCGCAGCACGTCCTGCATGAACAGCCGGTTGACCGGGTTGTCGTCGGCCACCAGAAGCCGCAACGGGGTGACGGTGCCGCTGGCAGATCTGGTTTCCGGGGGGCGTGCGGTGGTTGTCATCGCTGACGGGACCGGGCAGGCGGCGTGGCTTTCGGCGGTGCCCACCCATGCGGACAGCCCCGTGTTCCGGGCGCTGGCGCCATCTCCGTGAAGGGCGCGGCCCGCATCACTATCCGTGCCGTTGTTCGGGGGCGGTCCCGCCACGGTGAACCGTGCGGTGAACCAGAATTCACTGCCCGCGCCCGGCGTGCTGGACACGCCGATGTCGCCGTCCAGCATGCGGGCGATCTCGCGCGAGATCGCCAGACCCAGGCCGGTGCCGCCAAGGCATAACGAACTGGCCGCCTCGCCCTGCACGAAACTTTCAAAGATGGTTTCCTGCTGTTCCCCCGGAATGCCCACGCCGGTATCCACCACGGCAAAGCGCAGCAGCACCGCGCGCGGGATGGCTCCGGCTCCCGGCCTTGGCGCGGGCGCTGCCGCTGCCACCGGGGTGGTGTGCGGCGCGGAGTCCGGAACCAGATTCACCACTACGGCAATGCCTCCCTGCCGGGTGAACTTCACCGCGTTGCCGATGAGGTTTCCGAGGGCCTGGCGCAGCCGGAAGTCGTCGCCCACCAGCGCCTCGGGAACGTTCTCCGCCACGTGCAGCGACAGTGAAAGCCCTTTGCGTTCACCCGCGAAGCGGAACACCCCCAGACACGCCTCCAGCGCGGGGCGCAGCCGGAAGGTGCGCGGCGCTAGGCGCATCCTGCCCGATTCCAGGCACGAAAAGTCCGTGATGTCGTTGACGATTTCCAGAAGGTTGGCGGCTGCGCAACGCAGTTGTCCCAGGTATTCGTTGTAACGGGCGACCTGTTCCGTCTGGTGCGCATCCATATAGAAAGAAGCTCCGGCAGGAGGAGAGGCGGCGGATGCGCCCTCGCGGGGGGGAGGCGTGGACTCCGGCCCGACAGGTTTGTCCGGCCTGTCCGACTCGTCCGGCTTGTCAGGTCCATCTGGTCGGGACATGCCCTGCCGCCCCGGCTGGAAGCCGGACAACAGCTCTGCCATGCCGATTATGCCGGTGAGCGGAGTGCGCATGTCATGGCTCATGTTGGCCAGAAAGGCGCTTTTCATGCGGTTGGCTGCCTCGGCCAGCGCCTTCTTGCGGCTGACCTGCAACGACGCCCCGCCAATGCCCAACAGCCCCACAACCCCGATGATGGCGTAGGCCAGCCCCGTCTGGTCCAGGCGCTGGCGTTCCAGGGCCAGCAGCGGAGCCGCCGCGATGGATACGCTGATGCCGCCGCGCAGGCCGCCCACGGTGTCGTCGGCGGTGCGATGGCAACCAAGGCACGATTGGTCGGCCATCAGCGGGGCCATGTAGCGAAAGCTGGGACCGTGCCGGGTGTCGCCGCTGTTGGCGGCGCTCGCCGCCGCGTCGGAAGGCGCGCCGACCGGGGGCAGGGCCAGGGTAAAGGTTTCCCGCGCGCCCTTGCTGAAGGCCTGCAACGACTCGTTTTCCCACGGGTCGGCCTCGTTTTCCTGCCGCAGCGGGTTCAGGCCGGTGATGCGGAAGCTGACCCCCTGGCTGGTGGTGAGAAATTCCGAAATCTGGCGGGTCATGTAGGCCGGGTTCATGCGGGTGAGCATGGTGCCGTCCGCCGCCATCAGTGTGCGCTGGTCGGGGGGCAGCCAGAGGTTGGGCCGCCCCAGTTCGCTGGTCCGTACGAACACCCCGCCGTGGGCCGCGTTCCAGGCCCTGGTGGACACGATCTGCGAAAAGAACGCCCGCGCCTGCAACAGCGCCAGTTCGCGCACGTGGGCCGCCTCGGTGCGGGCGTTCCACTGGTACAGGGCCAGCAGCAGCACCCCCCACAAGGCCACCAGCACGGCAGGCCCGATGAATGTCTGGATGCTCCAGCGCAGGGTCGGGCGCCTGCGGTGCAGCCGGGAGCGCAGGCTTCTTGCCGCACGTTCCGTGGTGGCGCCGGACGTTTCGCCGGCTGGGTACGCCGGAGGCTGGGTCTGGTGTTGGGTCATGGGGTGCCCCCCTGTGCGGAGTCAGGAAAGTCTGAAAAGGCTGACTCTGTCAGATTTTTCTGTCTACTTGTCATGTAAATATGACATACGCAAGGCCTGTCTCGACTTGCGCTCTTTGTCTTCCCAATGGCAACACATTGAAATTATTTTTGAACGAAGGGATGTGCCGAATTTCACGCAACGGCACGGGTCTTGAAGACTGCACCTCACCAAGTGCCGTGCGCACCCGTCGGGCTGAACGGGCGCGGGCACGGATGCACCCGGAGGCGCGAACTCCCGGCCGCACGCGGGCGGGGCGGGCGCCCTCCACAGCAAGGAGGCGGAAATGTCAGAGGAAGCACCTCGCAACGGACGTACGGGGCTGCGGCTCATCGTCGTCGGGGCGGCCCTTGGGGTCGTGCTGGCGGCGGGGGCGGGCTTCGGCATGAAGGTCACGGACCGGCGTCCGTTCTGCGCGAGCTGTCACATCATGCAGGAGGCGGCGTTGACGCACAAGGCGTCCACCCACGCCAACCTGGCCTGCAACGAGTGCCACGCTCCGCACAACCTTGCCGCCAAGCTGCCCTTCAAGGCGGCGGCAGGGGCCAAGGACGTGTACATGAACACGCTGGGCAGGCCGGACGACGTGATCCATTCGGGCCAGTCCACCAAGGACGTGGTCAACGCCAACTGCAAGGCATGTCACACCATGACCAACACGCAGGTGGCCAGCATGGATTCCAAACCCTATTGCGTGGACTGCCACCGCAATGTCCAGCACATGCGCATGATGCCGATCAGCACAAGGAAGGTCGCCGATGGATAACCTGATGAAAGACACGCTGTCGCTGCGCACGGTGCGCGGCATGGTCCGCAGGGGGGGGCTGCTGCTTGCCGTCGCGCTCGTCCCCTTCGTTCTCGCGGGCTGTTCCGACGTTGCGGAACTGAAGACCCCGGTGTTCAAGACCAAGATCGCGGCGGAAGAAACCCGCAGCAGCGCCTTCAAGGCGGAATTTCCCCAGCAGTACGCCAGCTACCAGCGCAACGACGAAAGCACCGTGATGACAGAATTCAACGGTTCGGTGCCGTTCAACAAGAACGACAACGTCGATCCGCTGCCCGAAGGCTACAAGCACGCCCAGCCGTACCTGAAGAACCTGTGGCTGGGCTATCCGTTCAGCTACGAGTACCGCAACGCGCGCGGCCACACCAAGGCGCTGGAAGACTTCCTGCACATCGACCGCATCAACACCTACGCGGAAAAGGGCGGCCTGCCCGCCACCTGCTGGAACTGCAAGACCCCCAAGATGATGGGCTGGGTGAAGCAGTATGGCGACGACTTCTGGGCCAAGGACGTCAACGAGTTCCGCGACAAGATCGACATGAAGGACGAAACCATCGGCTGCGCCAATTGCCACGACCCGCAGACCATGGAACTGCGCCTGTACAGCGAACCCCTGAAGGACCAGTTGAAGGCGCAGGGCAAGGACTGGGACAAGCTTTCGCGCAATGACAAGCGGTCGCTGGTCTGCGGCCAGTGCCACGTGGAATACTACTTCCAGGACAAGGAAAAGGGCGTCGCCAAGAAGCCCGTGTTCCCCTGGGCCGACGGCTACGACCCGCAGCAGATGTACACCTACTACAAGACGGCGGGCAATTCGCAGATGAAGGGCTTTGAGGGCAACTTCGTGGACTGGACGCACCCCGTGTCCAAGACGCCCATGATCAAGGCCCAGCACCCCGAATACGAAATGTGGCAGAACGGCGTGCACGGCGCGGCGGGCGTTTCGTGCGCCGATTGCCACATGGGCTACACCCGCACCGACGACAAGAAGAAGATATCCGGCCACTGGTGGACATCGCCCCTGAAGGATCCGGACATGCGCGCCTGCCGCCAGTGCCATTCGGACAAGAGCCCAGACTACCTGCGCTCGCGCGTGCTGTTCAGCCAGCAGAAGACCTTCGACCAACTGCTGAAGGCACAGGACCTGTCGGTGAAGGCGCACGAGGCCGTGCGTCTGGCCTCGGAATTCCAGGGCGCCAAGCCCGCCAACTACGACGAACTGATGATCCAGGCGCGCGACATGGTGCGCAAGGGCCAGTTCTTCTGGGATTACGTGTCCGCCGAAAACAGCGTGGGCTTCCACAACCCGGCCAAGGCGCTGGATACGCTGGCTTCTTCGCAGCAGTACAGCCAGCAGGCCGTGGACCTGGCCAGCGAGGCCACCGGCTTCGCCATCTCCAAGGACCTGGCGGGCGACATCCACAAGATCGTGCCGCCCATCCTGAAGCACAGCCGCAAGTTGCAGCAGGATCCGGAGCACATGAAGACGCACCAGTGGTTCAAGTACCTGCCCACGCTGCCCAAGGCGGACAAGGTGTGGGACGGCCAGAAGAAGCTGGTTTCCGCGGCCCAGTAGGGCGGCGTGAAAGGAAGGAACGGCGGGGGCCGGATGGTCCCCGCCGGAACGGAAGGCATGTCGGCCCGCTTCATGCGGAGCAGACGACCTGATTGCATGACGACATGACGTGCCGCGCGGGCGGCAGCGGCGCGCGCCGGATCGATTTCCCACGGCGCGCCCGCAGGGCCGGGAAGGCCCGTCCGGGATATTCCGGACAGGCTGGTTCCTTTCCGGGGGCCCGCAGCCCGAATCACCGCCCGCGCGGCGCATTGCAGGCATCGTTTCGCCTTGGATCTCCTTCACAGGGACACGACAGACAGGAGGGCGCCCATCGGGGGCGCCCTTCGTCGTTGCGGCGCGGCGCGCCGTGAGGTTACCCGTTCCGCTCAGCGTGGGCAGGCGTGGCCTCTGCCCCGTCTGGACGCCGCGCCGCGACTGGGCTATCCACGGGATGCGTTTTCCGGGTCCGCCGCGCGGTCCCGCCGTCCCATTCCATCCAGCTACACAGGCGCAGGACAGTTCATGCAGAAGCCCGTGCTCTTCCGGGTCACCAACAATCTCGACGTGGGCGGCGTGCAGCGCCGCCTGGCTGCGGTGCTGCCGTTGCTGGCCCGGACCTTCGAGGTACATGTGGTCACCTACCGGGGGCGCGGGGTGTTTTTCGACGCGCTGCGCGAGCAGGGCGTGCGCACTCATTTCCTGCCCATGCGCGGCAAGTGGAGCCCGGCAGGCATTGCCCGGCTGTCGGCCATGTTTCGCCGCCACAGCGCGCTGGTGGTGCACACGCATTCGCTGGGGGCCAACATTCCCGGCATGATCGCCGCGCGGCTGGCCGGGGTGCCGGTACGCGTGGCGCAGGTGCACGTGGCGGGCAACCACTGGTACGCCAGGACGGCCCTGGGCCGCCGAAAGCAGGCCATGCAGGAAGCGCTGGTGCACCGTCTGTGCACCGACCGGGTACTGCACGTGGCCGAGCAGTCGCTGGAAGGCTTCGTGCGGGGCACCGGGTTGCCCCGGCGCATGAACGCGGTGTTGCACAACGGGGTGGACTTCGCGGCCATGCTCGACCAGGCGGCGTCCAATGGTCCGGCGCGCGACGTGCGCGCCGAATTCGGCATTGCGACCGACGAGGTGCTGGTGGGCTTCGTGGGGCGGCTGGCCACCGGCAAGGGCGTGGATTTCGCGCTGGATTTCATGCGGCGGATGCACGCCGTCAATCCGCGCGCCCGCATGCTGCTGGTGGGTGGCGGGGCGTCCGACGCCGGTCTGGCCCGACTGCGCGCCGAGGCTGCTGCCATCGGCGATGGCCGGGTGGTGTTGCTGGCCGGGCAGCGGCTGGACGTGCAGGCCTGCTATCGCGCCTTCGACGCGCTACTCTTTCCATCCGAGGAACTGGCCGAGGGCATGCCCGGTGTGGTACTGGAGGCGTGCGCCTTCGGCCTGCCGGTCATGGCCCGTCATACCGAGCCGGTGCGAGAGATTGCCCGCTACTACGACCGCATCCGCTTCATGGACGACAATGCCGACCCGGCCACGGTGCTGGCCGATGCGCTGGCCCTGCCCCCGTCCGACGGCGCGCGCTTTCGCGACGAGTTCGACATCCACGCCATGGCCCGGCGCACCCTGGACCTGTACCGTGCGGTGCTGGTCGAAAAGGGACTGGACGCGCCGTTCTGAATCGCACGGGCACTTGCTTCGCGGCGGCCGCGCGGGTAGAGGGGGACGGTGCGACCATGCCCGCGCTTGGCGGCGTTCCCGTGGGCGTGCCGGTCATGCTGTCCCGGCCTTGTTCCCGCCAGTTTTGGCTCTGTTCCCGCTTTGTCCCAATGCGCAGCCCTGGGAGCGCACCATCATGTCCATCTCGTGGAATTTCCTCATCGTGTATACGCTGACGGTGCTGGTGGCCACCATCACCCCCGGCCCCAGCATGTTGCTGGCCCTGACGCATGGGGTACGCTACGGCGTGCGGCGCGCACTGGCGTCGGCACTGGGCAACACCGTGGCTTCGGTGTTGCAGGCGCTGGTGGCCGTGGCCGGTCTGGGCGTGGTGCTGGCCGCGTCGGAAGACCTGTTCCGGGTGGTGCGTTACGCGGGCGCGGCCTATCTGGTGTACGTGGGCGTGTGCATGCTGCGCGCCCCGGCGGTGCCCCTGAACGTGGCGGCACCCGCGGTGACCGATATCATCGGGACCACCGGGACCGGTGGGGAGGCGGGCCACGCGGGCGAGGGCAGGCGCGGTGTGTCCGGGGCACTTGGCGCATCCGAAACCCCCGGCGGACCCGGCGCGCGCAAGCTGTTCGCGCAGGCGTTTTTCGTGGCGGCGGGCAATCCCAAGGCCATCGTGTTCTTCACCGCGCTGTTCCCGCAATTCCTGGCCCCCGGCGACACCCTGGCCCGCAGCGCCCTGCTGGTGGCGGACCTTGCCGTCATCGCCTTTCTGGGCATGATGATTTACGCCGTGGCCGGGGCGCGCATTGCCGCGCTGCTGGCCACCACCCGCGCCGCGCGCTGGTACAATCGCACCGTGGGCGTGGCCTTCATCGGCAGCGGGGCGGGGCTGGCCCTGTCCGACAGGTAGCGTCGTTCACCTCGCTTTTGCCGCCGTGTCCGCCCCCCTTTCCCGATTTGCGGAAAGGGGGGCGGTCTCGTGCTGGTACCCCTGTTTCCCGTGGGGTACTCGCTTCCCGAATTGTGCCTTCTTGCCGAAAGCACCGTACATGGCAAAAGGGCTCCATGGGCACAACGCCCAAGGAGGCCCGCATGGAACTGATTACCCTTGATACGGATGCCTGTACGGGCGACGGCCATTGCATGGCCGCGTGTCCCAAGGGGCTGCTGCAACCCGACGGCAACGGCCACCCCGTGCCCGTGCCCGACGCAGCGGAGCAATGCATCGACTGTGGCCACTGCGTGGCCGTGTGCCCCACCAACGCCCTGCGCCACGCCCGCCTGCCGCAGGCGTCCTTCCTGCCGGTGCAGCCGGGCCAGGCCAGCGCAACGGCCATGGATGCGCTGATCCGCAACCGGCGCTCCATCCGCCGCTTTTCGCCGCGCCCGCTGCCGGATGCTACCCTGCACGAACTGATGGACGTGGTGCGCCACGCGCCCACCGCTCGCAACAGCCGCCTGTTGCGCTGGCACGTGATCCGTTCCGTCGCCGCATCGCGGGCACTGGCCGGGGTGGTTTCCGAATGGCTGAGCGCATCGGGCTACTATCCGGATGCGTTGGCCGCGTTTGCCGCAGGTGGCGACAAGGTGCTGCGCGGCGCGCCGCACCTTGCCTACTGTACCGCCCCGAAAAGCTACGCCTTCGGCGCGTGTGACGGCGGCATCGCCGCCACCACGCTGGATTTCGCGGCCACGGCGCGGGGCATAGGCACCTGCTGGGGCGGTCTGGTGATGTGGGCTGCCCGCAACCACGAACCCACCCGCGCCGCGCTGGGCCTTGCCGACGACCTGGACGTGGTGGGCGCCATGATGCTGGGCATGCCCGCCATGAAATACCACCGGGTGCCCCCGCGCGATGTGCCCGAGGTGGTCTGGGTGGACTGAGAGGGAAGGGGCGCTTCCCGGCGCGCCATCGGGCTGGGCCGAGTTGTGGCGGAGGGGGGCGCGGTTGCCCCTCGCGTGCAACCGGTGGGCGTGCCGCGCCGTGTGCTGCCGTGTAGCCTCCTGTATGCCCGGCAGCAATGTGTCCAACGTGTCCGAAAGTGATGAACAACGGGCTGCGTCGTGGTAACGCGGCCCGTTGTGTTTTCTGATGTCCATGTCCGCAGGGGAGAGCGATGCGACAGCTCCACATGGATGTGGTTGCCCCATGCAGGCGGACAGGCGCATGTCGGGCTTCCGGCACGGGACGGCCTGAGGGGGAAAGCATGTCAGGGGAGTTGCGCCACAGAAAACGATCATGGCGGAACCCCGTTCGGATGGCCTTGTGATCCCCTGCCAACCCCCTTGCGGGTGAAATTTTGGGATATGGGCATGCTGTCGGCGGTGCCGGCCACGCATGCCGACATAACTCAGGAGAGTGCCATGCCCTCGTATTCCCGCACCAGCAGGCAGCAGACTTTGCGCCCACGTATCGCCCGTCCCGCCATGTCCACGGAAGCATTTCTGCGTGACATCGTGTTTGCCAAACAGCCCAAGGATGGGCGCTCGGAACTCCGTGCGGGTGCTCCGGATGTCGCTGCCGATATTTCTGGACGGATGTCACTGCCCGACACAGCGGTGTCGGGGGGCAATCTGACTCTGCCTGTCGCCGGATCAGGGTTCTCCTGTTGTTGCGATTTTGGCCCCGACGGCAAGTTGCGCACCAAGTTGGAGACCTGCGGCGGCCATGTCGTTGAATACGGCTACACCTTTGATAAGCGCGGCCATCTGTCCGAAGTGCGCCGCAACGGTACACTGGCGGAGGAATACACCTGTAATGCGGCAGGCCAGCGCATCATGGCGCGGACGGCCACCGTACCGGGTATGTCGAGGGATGCGCGGCGCGGTCTGGAGCCGGATCGGAGCTTTGCCTACGACAGGGAGGGGCGGATGGTCCATGGGGGCGTGCGCGGTACGGCTACGCGCCCGATGGTACCTTGCGCTGCCGGGAGGAGGGGCGGGAACGTGCGTATTTCCAGTACGGCAACGGCAGTGTCCGGGAGGTACTGGTGCGTGACGGGGTGCGCCGGAATGCACGTCGCTTCTCGTGTTTCTTGGGAAGGAAGCCGGGGAACTCCGCATCATCAAGGTGGAAACAGCGGTCCACTGGTCGGAATGACGCGGAGTGCGGAGCGGGCTTTTCTCGCCCCGCTGCAATCCTCTGTCACGGTCAGACGCAAGAACGGCCCGTCGCAATGCGGCAGGCCGTTCTTGTAGTATGTCCAGAACGCGCGGGGGCGATGCGCAGCCTACTGCACGCCGCGCTCCAGCAGACGGATGATGGCCACGTCCACGGCGGCGAAGCCCAGGCTGGACACTTCGCCCAGCGAGCGCAGTGAAGCGCGGAAATCGGGCGAGACGATGCCCTCGGCCCCGGTCATGCCCGGCCCGTGCAGGGCCAGTTGCGCGGCGCTCCAGGCCTCTGCCGCAGCGGTGCCCACCTTCAGGGCGCAGCCGCCCTTGGCCCCGTCGCAGATCATGCCCATGACCGACGAGAACACCAGCGCCACGGCCTGCTCGGCTTGCGCGGGCGTGCCGCCCGCAAGGCGCACCAGCGCGGCGGCGGCGCCAGCACCGGCGG
>NZ_VSMK01000014.1 GCF_011682075.1 Nitratidesulfovibrio liaohensis | reverse complement strand
CGGCCGCAAGGAGCCCGGCCCCCATGTGTCCCTCGCAGCCGCCCCACGCCCCCCAGTCGCCCCAGTCGCCTCCATTTCCTCCGCCCGGCGCCCCCCGCCCGCATGGCCGCCCCGCCTGCGTGCTGTCGGTGGAGGACGATCCGGTCATCCGGCAGTCCATCGCCGGGTGGCTTTCCGATGAAGGATACCTGGTCCTGGAGGCCGAGGACGGCATCTCGGCGCTGCGGGCCGTGCGCGAACAACGCCCCGACGTGGTGCTGCTGGATCTGGGCATTCCCGGCATTTCCGGCGACGCGGTGCTGGAACGCATGGCCCAGGAATCGCCCGAGGTGCCCGTGGTGGTCGTTTCCGGCCGGGCCGAGATCGGTGATGCCATCAACGCCTTCAAGCTGGGCGCGTGGGACTACATCACCAAGCCCATCCTGAACATGAACATGCTGGCGCTCACGGTGCGCAACTGTCTGGAACGCCGCCGCCTGCGCGAGCGGCTGTCGGCCATGGAATCGCGCTATTCCGGACTGGTGCAGGGGTTGCCGGTGGTGGTCTTCAGCCTGGACGACACGCTGGAGCTCACCTTCGTCAACGAGGCCTGCCGCACGGTGCTGGGCTGGACGCCGGAACAGGCCCTGCTGGAACCCGGCTGGTTCATGGCCAACGTGTTCCCCGAGGACCGCGAACGGGTGCGCGGGGCATTTTCCGGCGCCTTTTCCGCCAACACGCCATTTTCGCTGGAATTTCGCATGATCAACCCGCGCGGGATACCTCTGTTCGTGCAGGCCCGTTCCACCGCCGTGGCCTCGCCCGACCTTGCGCGCGGCATGCCGGGCCGCATCGAAGGGGTGCTGATCGACCTTTCGCGCCGGGTGTTTCTGGAACGGCTGCTGGTGCAGCGCGAAAAGCTGAACACCCTGGGCGCGCTGGTGGACGAGATAGCCCACGAATTCCGCAACCCGGTCTTCGCGCTGGCGGGCTTTGCCCGCACCCTGCACCGCAAGTTTCCGGACGCCCAAGAGGCGGAAGTGGTGCTGGAAGAAGCCACCCGGCTGGAAGCCCTGATCAACCGGGTGCAGCAGTACCTGGCCCCCGTGGACATCGTGCCCCGCCCGTGCAGCCTTGCCGCCGTGCTGGACTTTGCGGCGGACCTGCTGCACGCCCCCTTGCAGCGCAAGGGGGTGGAACTGCGGGTGGAGGCCCCCGCCAACCTGCCGCCCGTGCAGTCGGACCCGGATCTGCTGGCCCAGATCGTGGTGGGCATGGCGGGGCTGGCCGTGGAATACGGCGTGCCCGGCAGCGAAGCCGTGCTGCGCTGCCGGGACGCGGGCCGTGGCCAGTTGGTGGAGGTGCTGCTGCGCACCGAATCGCCCCTGGCCCACGACACGGAACTTTCGCTGATGCCCTTCGGCGACCAGCAGGGACCGCAGCCGCTGGCCGTCAGCTACAAGCTGGCCCGCGACCTGAGCTGCCTGCTGCACGTGCGACGCGAACCGGACGGCCTGCTGCTGATGCTGGCCGTGCCCGTGGACCCCGGTGACGTGGCCGACCTGCTGGCCGAAGAATAGCGCGCAACGTCCTTCGCCCCCTTTCCGCCCCTTTCCACCCCTTTCCGCCGCATCCCGCTCCCAAGGCCCGACCCTTCAGTGCGCCGGGCCTTTCCTTTTATCCGGCGCATGCGTCCGGTGCATGCGTCCGGCTCGGCGTTGCACGCAAGTCCCGCGCGGCCTGCCAAGCCGCCTCCATGCCCCCTCCACGCCGCCCCGCGTGCCTTCCCCGCCCCACCCCGCATCCGGTAACACGCCTGTCCCGTTCGTGCCGCCTCATGATTATCATTCGCCGCCCATGCCGCCCCACCTACGGTCGAGCATCCACAACCCCCATCAGGGAGGCGAACCCGATGCACCGTATCCGATGTCTTGCGGCGGCTTTCCTCCTGCTCCTGCTGCCCACGGCGCTGCTGGCGTACGAGGTGCCCAAGGAGATCATCATCAAGCGGCCGGAAAAGAACCCGCCCATGGCCGCATGGGTCGTTCCGGTCACCTTTCCCCACGGCAAGCACGCCGTGCTGAATTCCTGCAATTCGTGCCACCACGAAGAGTCGGACAGGACGCTCGGCCAGTTCCTGCCCTGCACCCAGTGCCACAACAAACCCACGGTCACGGAAACCTCGTCGTTCTACATGGCCTGGCACAACGACAGCACCCACAGTTGCCTGGGCTGCCACCGCAAGATGCGCGAGGCCGGAAAGATGCCGCCCCTCTCGTGCACCCGTGGCTGCCACAAGAAGACGGAGGCCCAATGAACGCTCTCGCCCAACTCGTGGCGCGCCGTGCAGAGGCCGATGAACGCGGCGTCTCGCGGCGCGACTTTCTGAAATTCTGCGGCATGGTGGCCGTGGCCATGGGGCTGGAGGCCTCCATGGGCGCGCAGATCGCCCGTGCGCTGGAAGGCAAGAAGAAGCCTTCGGTCGTGTACATGCACGGCGCGGAATGCACCGGCTGCACGGAAGCGCTGCTGCGCCTGGTGGACCCGTACTTCGACGTGCTGATCATGGAGGTTGTCTCGCTGGACTATTGCGAGACGGTCATGGCCGCCGCCGGGCATGCCGCCCACGCGGCGCTGCAAAAAGCCATCAGGAACCCTGACGGGTATTTCTGCGTCATCGAAGGGGCCATCCCCACCCGCGACGGCGGAGTGTACGGCCAGGTAGGCGGGCAGACCATGCTGTCCCTGTTTACCGAGGTGGCGGGCAAGGCCAAGGGCGTCATCGCCATGGGCAGTTGCGCCAGCTACGGGGGCATCCAGGCCGCCGCGCCCAACCCTTCCAGGGCCATCGGGGTAGGCGCCGCGCTGAAACCGCTGGGCATCGCGCCCATCAATCTGCCCGGCTGCCCGCCCAACCCCGTGAACTTCGTTGGCACGGTGGTACACCTGCTGACCAAGGGCCTGCCCGACCTCGACACCTCGGGCCGCCCCAAGCTGTTCTACGGCAAGACCGTGCACGACATGTGCGAACGGCGGCCCCACTTCGACAAGGGCGAATTCGCCCCCACGTTCTCGTCGCAGCAGGCGCGCGACGGCTGGTGCCTGCACAAGCTGGGGTGCCGTGGCCCATGGACGTACAACAACTGTCCCACCGCGCTGTTCAACCAGACCACCTGGCCGGTGCGCTCGGGCGCGCCCTGCATCGGATGCAGCGAGCCCGGATTCTGGGACCAGCTTGCCCCCTTCAACCGCGACGTGCGCGAAAAGGGCGATGACGCCTGAGGAGGCATTTCATGGCTGACAAAGCCTATACCGGCCGCATTGTGGTGGACCCGGTCACCCGCATCGAGGGACACCTGAAGATCGACGTCTCGGTCAAGAACGGGGTGGTGGACAACGCGTGGTCCAGCACCCAGCTGTTCCGGGGGCTGGAAATCATCGTCAAGGGCCGCCCGCCGGAAGACGTGCACAACTACGTGCAGCGCGCCTGCGGCGTATGCACCACCACCCACTCGCTCACCAGCATCCGCGCCGTGGAAAACGCCATGGGCTTCAAAGCCCCCCCGGCGGCGGAACTGGTGCGCCACCTGATTCTGGCCACGCTCATCGTGCACGACCACCTGGTGCACTTCTACCACCTGCATTCGCTGGACTTCTGCGACGTGGCCAACGCCCTGAAGGCCGACCCCGTGGCCGCCGCAAAGCTGGCGTCCGAAGTTTCCGGGCGCGATGTGCCCCCCGGCGACCTGTTCGTGGTGCAGGGCAGACTGAAGAAGTTCGTGGATGCCGGGCAGCTGGGCTGGCTGGATAACGCCTACTTCCTGGGCGGGCACCCGGCCTACCGCCTGTCGCCGGAAGAAAACCTGGTGCTGGCCGCCAACTACATCGAAGCCTTGCGCGTGCAGATGAAAATCGCCAGGGCCATGGCCATCTTCGCGGGCAAGAACCCCCATTCGCAGACCATGCGCGTGGGCGGGGTGACCTGCTACGAGGCCCTGCGCCCCGAACGGCTGGCGGAATTCCGCGCCCTGTACGAGGAATGCCGCACCTTCATCAACCACAACTACCTGGGCGACCTGACCATTCTGGGCCGCCGCTACCCGGAGGTGGCATCTTACGGGCGCACCACCAACTACATGGACTTTTCCGACTTCCACGACCCGGAAACCGGCAAGGACCCGTTCTTCCGGGGCGGGGTGCTGTGGGGCCACGCCATCGGCAAGACCGAAGAACTGGACCCCGCGCAGATCCAGGAACACCTGTCGCGCGGCTGGTACAAGCCGGGTCCGCCCGCCCATCCCTATGACGGCGTGACCGACCCGGACTACACCGGCTACGACCCCAGCGGCCACTACTCGTGGTCCAAGGCCCCGCGCTACAAGGGCGAGGCCGTGGAAACCGGGGCGCTGGCCCGCCGCCTGATCGCCTATTCCCGCGGGGAAAAGGAAACCGTCACCCGCATGGACGCCTGGCTTGCCGCCTGCAAGCTGAAGCAGGAAAACCTGTTCTCCACCGTGGGCCGCACGGCGGCGCGCATGGTGGAAAGCGTCATCCTGATGAACCGCGTGCAGGGCTGGCTGAACGATCTGGAAGACCGCGCCAAGGCCGGTCCCGTGGAAATCTACAGGGAATGGACCATGCCCGACGAGGCCAGGGGCGTGGGCTTCTGCGCGGTGACGCGCGGGGGGCTTTCGCACTGGATACGCATAGAAAAGGGCAAGACCGCCAACTACCAGATGGTGGTGCCCAGCACGTGGAACCTTGGCCCGCGCTGCGACAAGGGCAAGCCGTCCGCAGTGGAGCAATCGCTGATGGGCAACCCGGTGCTGGACCCCGACCGCCCGGTGGAGCTCTTGCGCACGGTGCATTCGTTCGACCCGTGCATTGCCTGTTCCGTGCATGTGCTGCACGCCGGGGGCAAGCGGTCGTTCCGCATCCTGTAGCGCTTGACGCGACGAACGATCAGGGCGGTGGCCTGACCTGCGAGCAATTCGGCAGCCAATCCGGCGGACTGACAGTTCGCCGCTGTCTGGCGACCCGGCGGTACCCCGCCCTCAAAAGACACCACAAATGAACAACGGGGCGGACCGCGCACATCGCGCAGTCCGCCCCGTTTCGCATCCATTTCAGATTGTGTGCCCGTCGTGTTTGGCCGTTCCGCACCTTTCGGGCAGGACGCCAGCGCACAAAGGGCTGTCCGGCCCTACGCTTCCGGGCTCAGGTACGGGTCATCGGTGGCCAGGTAGCCGCGCACGTAGTCGTCCACGCCGTCTTCCAGCGACCGGAAAGGCACGTCGCACCCGGCCCGGCGCAGCTTGTCCATGCTGGCCTGGGTGTAGTTCTGGTACTTGCCCGCAAGGTGCACGGGCATGTCCATGTATTCGATGACCGGCTCGCGGTCCATGGACGCGAACACGGCGCGGGCCAGGTCGTTCCAGGTGCGCGAGGTGCCGGTGCCCACGTTGAACACGCCGCCCACCTCGGGGTGCTGCAACAGCCACCACATCACCTCCACGCAGTCCTTCACGTACACGAAGTCGCGCATCTGGCCGCCGTCGGCGTAGTCCGGGTGGTTGGAGCGGAACAGGGTGATGCGGCCCGCGTTGTTCACGTTGTGGAACGACTTGCAGATGACACTGCGCATGTCGTCCTTGTGGTATTCGTTGGGACCGTAAACGTTGAAGAACTTCAAGCTGGCGATGGAATCCAGCAGGCCCTCGCGCCGCGCCCACAGGTCGAACAGTTGCTTGGAGTAGCCGTACATGTTCAGGGGCTTCAGACGGGGCATCAGCGCGTCGTCGTCGGAAAAGCCCAGCGTGCCATCGCCGTAGGTGGCGGCGCTGCTGGCGTTGACGAAGCGCGCGCCGGTCTGCATGGCCAGCGTGCACAGCATGCGGCTGTAGCGGAAGTTGTTTTCCATCAGGAAGTCGGCGTCGCGTTCCGTGGTGGACGAGCACGCCCCCATGTGCACGATGGCGTCCACTTCCCACGGCAGGTCGCCGTGCAGGACCATGTCCATGAACCCGTCGCGGTGGATGTAGTCCGCGTAGCGCAGATTGACGAGGTTCTTCCACTTTTCCGTGGTGGCCAGGTTGTCCACGACGATGATGTCGTCGATGCCCATGCGGTTCAGCTTCCAGACCATGGCGCTGCCGATGAACCCCGCGCCGCCGGTGACGATGTACATTTCAGGCTCCTTTGCGAAGGCTGCCCGGCAGGCGCGCCGGGCGTGCGGCATGATGCCGCGATGCGGGCCGCAGGGCAAGGGGGCGGCGGGTGGATGGCCGCCATGCCCGTGCAGTGAAAATGTCCTAGATGCCCGTGGAAGGGAGAACAACCAGCTCCGGGCCATTCGCCGTCATGCGCACGGCCACGCCGTACATGGCCGCCGTGGCCGCAAGGGTGCGCCCCAGCAGAAAGTCCAGTTCTTCCATGGCCACTCCGGCGCGTTCACGCACGATGGACCGGAAGGCGAAGTCGAAGCGCACGGCTTCAAGGAACGTGGCGACGGCAGGGACAGCTTCGGCCATGCCCGCCATGCCCGCCAGACGGGGCGGGCTGTCCTGTCCATCCGAGGCTTCCGAAAGCGGCATCGGGTGCGCCATGCCGGGGTTGCGGGCGCGCAGATTGTCCGCCGCGCGTTGCAGGGCCGCTCCCGTGGCGGCCAGCACCGCGTAGCCGCAACGTTCCTCGTGCGCGGCCAGAATGTCGGCCCACGGCACGCCGGGGGCGGCGCAGCCGCCGGAAGCCGCCTGATCGGCAGGGACTGCCGAATCGGGAGGACCGGCGGGACCGGACTGTTCGACATCGGTTCGGCCGGCAGCGGCTCCCGCGCGTTCCGCCGCGCCTTCCGCCCATGCCGCCAGCACGTCCAGTCGGGTCACCCGGTCCACGGCATGCAGGGTCTTGATGGCCCAGGTATCGCGGCACAGCAGGGCGCGGCATTCGGCGGGGCGATGGGCGTAGACGCCACACCGATTGTCGGACTGGTTCAGGAACAGGCAGGTCCAGTCGCCGTTGCCAGCGGCCATGCGCGGACGCAGCTTCACCAGTTCGCGCTCCAGCGGGCGCAGTTGGCCGTTCAGATCGCGGGCCAGTTCGCCCGCGCGCAGGGTCAGGCAGTGTTCCGGCGCCAGATGCCCGGCCCGGAACAAGGCAAGGTCTTCCGTGTGCAGGGCCGGCCCGCCCTTGCGGCAGCAGGTGCCGCAGCCCCGGCAGTCGATGTCGGTGTCGTCGGCCTGCGGGGCCAGGGCGGGCATGTCGTGTTCGTTATGCATCCGGATTCCATTAGGGATGAAAAAGCGTTGTGCGCAGGCCGGTTGTGCGCGGTCAAATCAAGCGCAGCGTTCGCAATGCTGAGGCCGAGCAGCGGAATGAAGATCGGGGAGCCGGGGCGGGACGAAGGGGCTTGCTCGCTACGCCGGGTTGGTGCGCCCGCTCCTGATGTTCCGCCCGGTGCGGGCCGTGGCCGGACCTATGCCGGAACGTCGCCGCGCACGCTCCGAACCACGCGGACATGGAACCGGCAGGTGTCGTCCTGCCAGCCCACGAAGCCCATGGACGCGCTGACGAACCACCCCGCCGTGAACGACTTGCGGTCCGCCGTCCACAGCGGGTCGGAGACCGGGTCCAGCACGGGGGGCACGCAGTGGCCGCCCCCTTCCGGCGGCGGGGCCAGCAGGGTGCACACCTCGTCCACGGTGGGCAGCCGCCAGTCGTCGAACCCGGCGAAGCGCGCCGCGTTCAGCTCGGCCACGTGGGCGCGGGCCTCGGTCAGGGTCAGGCCCCATTCGCTGCCGCCGCGCTGCCACAGCAACCCCGTGGCCGGTTGGTACGCCACCAGCGCGGCAAGATCAATCGGGCTGGCGGGGGGATTGGCCGGGGCGGCGGATTCGGGGGAACCGGAAGCGTCAGAGGCAACAGGGCCAGCCCCGCCGGGCACGGCGGATGCGCCGGGGGTGGCTGCATCGGGCCTGCGGGAACCAGTGGAGGATGCGCCCGGGGCGGGCAGGTTCGGCACGGGAAGCCCCGGCAGCAGCCCGCAGGCCGGACCGCCGTTGCGACCCGCACCCGATGCAAGAGATGACGGCGCGAACACTCCGGCGGGCCGCCACAATTCGTCCAGCCCGAACAGGGCGCGGGCATGGCGAGGCATGACCTTCACCGGGGTGGACCTGACCGGAGTGGACCTGACCGGAGCAACCGGGCCGGGCAAGGTGACGTTCACCGTCGCGTCGCCAGCCGTATCCGAAAAATTGGCACCCGCCGTGCCCGCCACCCCATCGGGTGCAACATCCGCTCCGTAGTCCGCATTGCCCGGCACGTCAGCATCATCGGTCAAGCCACCATCACCCGTTGCCCCATCCCCTTCCGGCAGCAGGCACACCGCGTCCACCCGCTGACGCCACGCGGCCACCAGCGCATCCAGTTCCGCCGCCATGGTCCTGGCGTCCGCAAAGCGCTGCGCCGGGTCGCGGGCCATGGCCCGCGCGAAAAAGTCGTCCCACGCCGCGTCCAGTTCCGCGTGGCGTTTGCTGATGCGGGGGATGCGCCCGCCAAAGGCCTCGTCCGTGGGCAGCACGCCGGTCAGCATGCGGAACAGCATCACCCCCACGGCAAACAGGTCGGCCCGGCCATCCACCCCGTCCGGGTCGCGTTCCTGCTCCGGCGCGGCGTAGTATGGCGAACCCACCTTTACCCCGCGCGGCAGACGCTGCGTTTCACCGCCCAGACGCGACAATACGCTCGTTTCGCCGCGCAAGCGCGACAGGGCGCCAGTTTCGCCGCGCAAGCGCGACAGGCCGAAGTCGATGAGCTTCACGTCGTCTTCGGCGGTGACCATGATGTTGAAGGGCTTCACGTCGCGGTGGATCACCCCGGCGTGATGCATGCGGGCCAGCGCGTCCAGCGTCTGCGCGGCGTAGCGGCAGGCGCGCGGCAGCGGCAGGCGGCGGGTGGGGGCCTCTACCCGGTAGCTTTCGCCGATCAGCAGCCCCAGGTTCAGGCAGTAGTATTCCATGACGAAGAAGGGCAGATCGCCGAAGCGGGCCACGCGGGCGGCGCGGTCACGCTCCGGGTCGCAGGCCTCCGGGGCGGCGGTGTCGACGGCTCGCGCATCCCCCGCGACCTCCACAGCCTCCGCAGCCTCCACAGCCCCCGCAGCCTCCACAGCCCCCGCAGCCTCCACGAGCGGGTTCCCCTCTCCCCTGCCCCATGCAGCGGGCGGCGGGCAGAAGTCGTCGCCGGAGGGCAGGCGCAACGTGCCCGCCGGGGCCACGTCCACATCCCACACCGCCGCCACGTGGGGGTGGTCCAGCGCGGCCATTACCTGTGCCTCGTGCAGGAAGCGGCGGCGCAGGTCATCCATATCGCTTGGGTCGGAAAGGTCGGCCAGCGCGTCGGCGGGGCGCAGCAGCTTCAGCGCGGCGATGCGCCCGGTAACCGGCTGGCGCACCTTGTACACCGCGCCCATGCCGCCCCGACCCAGCAGCCCGCACACCGTGTAACGACCTATGCGCATGGGGAAAATCCTCGGGACGGGATGCGCGCGGCGCGCGGGGGGAGAATTGGCAGAAAAGCGGGCGCGCCCGCCGGAATGCCCACGGAGTGGCGGCACCCCTGCGGCAGGGAGCGGGACAGGACGTTGCAGAACATGGTCGGACGCATCATGGCGGGGGGGATCATGATGGGTCGGCGCATGACGTGGCGGGACGGGGTTCTCTGCAACATGGCGTCGGGCACCCCTTACAACAATCGCAGCACATACCGTTCATTCACCCCCGCCTCGCGGAAGCGCCGGGCGGCGTCCTGCACGTCGTAGGGGACGAAGCGCACCGTCAGGCGGCGCGGGGCGGGTTCCCACAACAGGTACTTGGCGCGGTTGTCGCCGTCGCGCGGCTGGCCCACGCTGCCCGCGCTGATCAGGTAACGCCCCCCGGCGGGCAGCACGCGCG
>NZ_VSMK01000013.1 GCF_011682075.1 Nitratidesulfovibrio liaohensis | reverse complement strand
GCCACTTCCTGCCACCACGCCGTCACCGGCCCCGTTGGCGTCGCCCGGAGCGGCGGGCGACGGAGCCGGAGGCGAGGCCAGGGCCGCGCTGCCCAGCAGGGCGCGCAGTTCCTCGGGGTCGCTGTTGCGCAGCAGGGATTCCAGGTTGGAAAGCCGCTCCAGTTCCACCCGCGCTTCCTTCAACTCGCGGTCCAGGGTCTGGTTCTGGCTCACCAGCGCCCGGTTGGCCTGCCAGAACGAGAAGCCCGCCCACGCCCCGAAAGCGGCCAGTAGCGGCAGCAGCACCAGCGAAATGGTGAGCAGTCGCAGGGCCAGGGGACTCACGCGCAGGCGACGCACGCGGCAGTCGTCGCGCATGAGCAGCAGGCTGTACTTCTCGTCGGTCATCATCGGGCGGCGGGGCTCCATTCTTCCTTGACGATTTCCCAACCCTGGCCATCCTGGCGCAGCAGCAGGGTCTTCACACCCCGGTCGGAGTAGCCGGTCACGTCGCGGTATTCCTGGGTCATGTCGGCGCGCACGCCGCCAGCCACGGTCTCTATGCGCAGGCCCTTCAACTGGACCTTGGCGGGCTTGGCCTTGCGCCACAGTTCCTGCTTCTGCTGGCGGATGGACGCGGCGCCCTTGCGCGGGGCCTGTTCGGCATCGTTCGCGTAGCAGGCGATGTAGTTCTTCACGTCGCCGCGTTCCCACGCCTTGCGCCATTTTTCGACAAAGGCGGTGATCTGCGGCGATACCGTTTCGAGGTAGTTGGCTTCCATGCCCACGTCGGCGGGCACCCATTCCATGCCCACGATGCGGTACTCGCCCTTCTTGTCGGGCTGCCAGTACAGGCGGCGAATGCCTTCGGTGGTCATGTTGGGGGCGCGGTAGTACTGGTTGAACCAGGTCACCCAGTAGCCGGGGCCCTGCATCACCTGCACGTCGGAGATGGAGGTCTGGATCCACGCAAGCTGCTTGAACAGCCGTTCCTTCTGGGTGCGGAACGCGGCGAAGGACTCGTCCTGCGCGGCGGAGTATGCGTCGGGGTCGTAATAGTCGAACATGGCGGGCGAGCGGGAACCCCACGCCTTTGCCCAGCCCTTGACCTTGTCTTCCAGCTTGCGCGCGGTGGCCTTGTCTTCCTTGGGAGGAGATGCGTCGGTTCCCACATCGTCGGCCACGGCCACTGGCGTTCCGGGCACGAACAGCTTGCCCGCCTTGTCGATGTCGGCCCGGTTCAGGGCGATGCACCCCTTGGTCTCACGCGGGACGATGTCGTGCCCCTTGCTGTGGATCCAGATGCCGGAGCCGGTCTTGCGGCGCAGCTTGTCCACGGGGTTGGGGTAGTTCAGGGTGTAGGCGATGCCGCCGTACATTTCCATGTCCAGCCCGGCGGACAGCTTGCTGACCACGAAGTAGATGCCTTCGGGGGTTCTCAGGTCGCCCGCCGTCTGCTTGTCGCCCGTGGCCTGCCCGGTGGTGCAGATGTAGCTTGCGGCGAGCTTGAGCGGGCTGTGGCGCTCGTAGATGTGCAGCTTCTGGTCTTCCTTGTCCACGGCCACCAGGCGGCGCGGGGTACCTGCGTCGTCCGGTATGCGCACGTGCCACCCGTCGGCGGCGGCGGAAAGGGGACAGAAAAGGGAAAGCAGCAGGGCAGCGGCAGGCAACAGGCGGTGAAGGGCGCGGATGGTGCTTCGATGCATCTCGGTGCGCGGGCTGTGTACCCCCGCAGGGGTACGGTGATCCGTCGAAACGGCGGATATGGAGCCTGTTCCCCGTCGTGGTGACCGGCCTGTGCCGCAAGGGCGTGGTGCCGGTGGGGGGTGGCCGCCGGGGCCTGTGCTGTCTCTGCCGGTGCAGTCAGGCGTGTGCCTGGCTCGCCGGGGTGTCCGGCCTGCCGGAGGCCGGACTGTTCGGACTTTCGGACTGGGGTGCCGCCTAGGAGCGCGCGGCGTCCACCAGTTCCTTGCGGGTAAAGATCGAAATCAGGTCGTACCCGGCGGCCTTGATGGCCTGCCTGCCGCCTTCCTCGCGGTCCAGCACGGTGCATACGGCCACGATGCGCAGCCCCGCGGCCTCTACCCGTTCGCAAGCCTTTAACAGGGAACCGCCAGTGGTGACAACGTCTTCCAGCATGGCAACCGGGTCTCCTGGGGCAAAGTTGGCAAGGCCTTCCACGTACTGGTCGGTGCCGTGTCCCTTGGGCTGCTTGCGCACGATGAAGCCCGCCAGCGGGCGGCCCCGCTCGTGCGAGATGACCGTGGTGGCGGAAATCAGCGGGTCGGCCCCCAGAGTCATGCCGCCCACGCCCACCACAGGCACGTCGCGCAGCAGGTCGTTGAACAGCGAACCGATGAGCCACGAGCCCTCGGCGTGCAGGGCAGTCTGCTTGCAGTCGAAGTAGTAATCGCTCTTCCGGCCCGAGGTAAGGGTGAAATCACCCTCGCGGTATGATTTTTCCACAAGCAGGCGGGCCAGACGGGTGCGAAGGTCGTTCATGGATATCCTTGCGATGGCGGGTGTGCGTGGTTTCGTGGTCTGGCAGCCGAGGGTGCCGTGTGATCATTCGCCGGGCGGATGGACCGCCCGGCATGTCGGCGACGTTTGGCGCCCAGGAGGGCTGGGCGCGCCCGGAATGTCTCAGCTGCGACCGAACACCCGCTCGAAGATCATGTTTTCGTGGCGCAGATAGTAGCCGGGATCAAACAGTTCATCAAGGACGGAGGGGGCAAGGCGCGCGGCGATATCCGCATCGGCCCGCACCATGTCCGGGAAGGGCTTTCTGGTTTCCCAGCTCTGCATGGCGCAGCGCTGCACCATCACGTAGGCCTCCTGGCGGGCCATGCCCGATTCCACCAGGGCCAGCAGCACGCGCTGCGAGTAGTACAGTCCGTACGACCCGGCCAGATTGCGGTCCATGTTCTCGGGGATCACCCGCAGGTTGGACAACAGGCCCGACAGACGGTGCAGCACGTAGTCCATGAGGATGGTGGAGTCGGGCATGATCACCCGTTCCACGGAAGAATGGCTGATGTCGCGCTCGTGCCACAGGGCCATGTTTTCCATGGCGGCCAGCGAGTTGGTGCGGATCAGGCGAGAAAGGCCGGTCATGTTCTCCGCCGAGATGGGGTTCTTCTTGTGCGGCATGGCCGACGACCCCTTCTGGCCCTTGGCGAAGCCTTCTTCGGCTTCCAGCACTTCGGTGCGCTGCAGGTGGCGCAGTTCCACGCACAGCCGTTCCACGCCGCCCGCGGCCAGCGCCAGCGAGGTGAAGAAGTGGGCGTGCCGGTCGCGCTGGATGACCTGGGTGGAAATGGGGTCCACGGCCAGGCCCAGGATTTCGCAGGCAATGGCCTCCACGCGGGGGTCGAGCATGGCATAGGTGCCAACGGCACCGGAAATCTTGCCCACGCGCACGCTTTCAAGCCCGTCGCGGAAACGCGCCACGTGGCGCTGGAATTCGGCGTGGAAGCCCGCCATCTTCAGGCCGAAGCTGGTGGGTTCGGCGTGGATGCCGTGGGTGCGGCCCATGCACAGGCGACCCTTGTTGGCGAAGGCCAGGGCTTCCAGGGTGGAGAGCAGCCGCTCGAAGCCTTTCAGGATCAGTTCGCCGGCCTGGGCCAGCAGCAGGCCGTTGGCCGTGTCCACGATGTCCGACGAGGTGCAGCCCAGGTGGATGAACCGGGCCGAGGGGCCCACCTTTTCTTCCACGGCGGTCAGGAAGGCGATGACGTCGTGCCGGGTTTCCTGCTCGATTTCCAGGATGCGGTCCACGTCGAAGTCGGCCTTTTCGCGGATGACGCGCATGTCGTCCGCGCCGATGACGCCCAGGCGGTGCCAGGCCTCGCACACGGCCAGTTCAACGTCGAGCCAGGCGCGGAAGCGGTTTTCGAGGGTCCAGATGCGGGCCATCTCGGGGCGGGAGTAACGGTCGATCATCGTGGCTTCCTTGCTGGTGCTGTGCGGATGCGGTTGCATGGGCCGCCGGTGCGGCGTGGCTGACCGGCGGGGCGGTGTGCCGGAATTGCCGGGCCTGTGCGCCCGGATTTTCTGGCCGGTACGGCGCGGAGCGAGGCGCACCGTAATGCGCGCGGCCATGCGCGGAACCGGCGCGGCGTCGGGACTGGTCGTGAAAAGGGGCAGTCTTGCGGACTGGTCCAATCGTGAAAAGGGGCAGTCTTGCGGACTGCCCCTGGATGCTACGAGCCTGTGGTCAACGCGGCGCCGCAGCCGCCCGACGGGGCGGCCGATGCACACTTGGCCGGGCCTGTGCCCGAAGTGGCGGTGCCGGACGACGCGGCAGCGGTTCCGGAATCGGCGGAGCCGCCAGAGGCGCCCGACTTGCTGGACCCATTGGATCCTGCGTCACCGTTGCCAGAGGCTTCCGCGCTTGCGCCCGCATGCGAATCGGTGGACGAGCGGTTGCCGTAGTCGGTGACGTACCAGCCGCCGCCCTTGAGCACGAAGCTGGTGTTGGACACGATGCGGTCGGCGTGGCCACCGCACACCGGACAGGAGCGGGGGGCTTCGTCGAAGGTCTTCAGCCATTCCTCGAAGATCTGCTCGCAGTCGCTGCAACGATATTCGTAGATGGGCATGCTACCCTCCTTGCAGAACCTACGCGTGATGCACGAACCTAAACAGCGCCGCACGCGTTGTCAAACGGGAAGGCCATGCGTTGGAGCACGGTAGGCATGCACGGCGGTGTGGTGCCGTGCGACGGACGGGGCGTGGTCACCGCCATGCCCGCTGCCGGGTGCTGCATGCATGGCGAGGTATATGTTCCGTGATGCTGCATGAACCGCCCCATGCCCCCGATGCATGTCGCATGCAGTGCGACGCAACGGTGCGGGCATGTGATGGGCGATCCGTCCCGCAGGAAGCACACGCGCCTCGGGCGACGTGCCTTCGGGGGCACGTTGCGCGAAGCGCGGGGCGTTCTTGCGGCGGAACGAAAAACCTGGATGCCTTAGGACTTGGCGGCGGCCTTCGCTTCGCGCACGCGCTGCTTCAGACGCTTTTCGCGGCGCTGACGGCGACGATCCAGTTCTTTCTTGCGTTCGATCTTCTTGTGGGCCATGGGGGACTCCTCCGTGAAATCGCGTGAGATAAGAGGGACCACCTATCGCGAACCACAGGTTTTGTCCAGTGCTGCGTGACAGGGGAAGGCAGTGGGATGACGGGCCAGGGGCCAGGTTGGCCAGAGAGGCCGATAAGGACGGCCAGACTGGCAGGGGAGGTAAGGCAGACGCGAGGTCCGGGATCAGCGGTCGAAATAGCCGCTTACCGGTCCGTCCGCGTCGATGGTGGCATCGCCAAAGCCGTGCCGGGCCAGTATCCGGAGCAGGTCGCCGGGCGGGGGCGGGGGAGGGGCGGTGCCTGATACTGTGGTTCCTGATGCCGTGGTGTCTGCCGTGGCGGCTCCCGGCATTGCGTGCGCCGGGCCCAGTTGCAGGCGGGGCGGCGCATCCGGTGCCAGCCGCAGGCGGAAGTCCCACAGGCCAAGGTCTTCCAGTTCTTCTTCCGTAGCGGCAAGGCGGGCCAGGGTGGCCGCGTCCGGTTGCATGCCGTAGGCCAGCCGGGTCAGCAGGCAGGGGCGGGCCGCCTGGTCCGGCCTGTCCATGCCGGTGCGTGCGGCCAGTGCGCGGATGTCGGCCTTGGAAAGACCCGCCTCGGCCAGCGGCGAGCGGATGCCAAGTTCGCGCAGGGCCCGCAGACCGGGGCGGTGGGCGGTCAGGTCGTCGGCGTTGGTACCGTCGCACAGGGGCAGGGGTGCTGCCGTGGCCAGCAGGGCGGTGAACGCCGCATGTTTGCAGTGGTAGCAGCGGTCCCGCTGGCCCGTCGCTATGGCCGGGATGGTCAGCGGGTCCAGCGGAACGGCGGTGAAAGTGGCCCCGCGCGCAGTGGCCCAGCGGCGTGCTTCTGCCGTTTCGCGGGGGGGCATGTGCGGGCCGGTGATGTGCAGGGCGGTGACGCGGCAGCCTGCCAGCAGGGCGGCGTGGGTCAGGAAGCGGCTGTCCAGCCCGCCTGAAAGGGCCACGGCCAGTTCCGGCATGGTGGCCAGCAGGTCCAGCAGGGCAGGAGGGAGTGCGTCGGAGCGCGGCGGGGCGGTATTGGGCATATGGTGTGTCTATGGGCGAATGGTGTGCCTGGGACAGAGCAGAAGGTAGTGCTTTCACGCCTCGCGGCAAGACCCGCCATCCGAAAAACGAAACCCGCCGGGTGCGCGCTGTTTGCGCGCGTCCGGCGGGTTGTTCAGTTCATGTTCGTGGCCGGAGGGAAATCCCTACGCCGAAGGTAGCAGTTCCACCGGCTCGGTAAGCAGGAATTCGCCCTTTTCGATCCACGCCTTCAGCGTGTTGGCCACTTCCAGCGACAGCGGGTAGCTGGTCATGGGCACGGTTTCCACCTTCTTGCCCATGATCTCCACTTCGCCGCTCTTCAGGTCTTCGTAGGTTACGTGCTGGATGACCCGCGGCAGGCAGTTGGGGTAGTCGTGCCCGTAGTCCTTGACCGGCATCTGGATGTCGCTGTCGTCCACACCGGTGAACCAGGCGATTTCCTCGTTCAGGATGGGGATGGGAATGCCCACGCCCACCGCCAGCGAGCAGCCGTAGCCCAGGAAGGACAGGCCGCGCAGGTAGCGCGGGTTCATGCCCTTCAGGTCGCCCTTCAGCATCAGGGTGCCCGCCGGGGAAAGCGGCAGGCCGCGTTCGGTGCGTTTGGGCGCTGCCACATGCTGCGTGCCCGCTCCCAGCACGTACCCCGTGCCGCCGCCCAGGAATATCCGGGTGCCAAGGCCGATGGTGCGGAACAGCGGGTCGTTGAACAGCGGCGAGATGCGGCCCGCCGTGGCGAAGTTGACGTTGCGCAGGTTGGGCTTCAGCGGGCCCATGTACGTGTAGATGATGCGGCTCGTCAGGTTCACGGCCGCGTTGTAGTTCTGGTAGCAGTTGCGCGGGTTCAGCAGGTGCGCATAGGGCAGCTCGGACAGGGTGATCTTCTTGTCCAGCGACTTGCGCGGGTAGCAGTCGGTGCCGTAGGCCTCTGCCCGCAGGTGCACGGCCTTGCCGCGCACCAGGTCCTCGATGACGTGGCCGCCGCCGTATTTGAACCGACCGGGGTAGACCTTGTTCAGCGGGTCGTCCTCTGTGGGTTCGGTGGCGCCCAGGTAGGAGTCCACGGCGGCAAGCCCCGCGTAGGCGGGCACGTCGTTCATCCAGACCTTGGCGGTCTTGAGGGTGGGTGGATCTTGCTGGCCGATGTTGAAGAGCAGCCCGGAGGAGCACATCGGCGAGAACGTTCCGGTGGTGACGACGTCGATTTCGCGGGCGGCCTTTTCCTTGCCCATTCGACGGACGGCCTCGGTCATCTCCTCGGCATTCAACACCACGGCCTTGCCCTGGCGGATGCGCTCGTTGATTTCCGCGATCGTCTTGTTCACCTTGAAACTCGCCATCTTGCTAACCTCCGTTGGTGGCGTCATACGCCGGTTCAGTAAATCAGGATATCAGCATATGGAAAAGCAGTCCGGATTGCAACCCGCAAAAAAGGGGGACCTGCGCAGGCCCCCCGTGAAATCAATGCTCGATTGGCGGATCAACCGGGAATTTCTCAGGATGATTGCCCCAAACGTTCCAGGGCCTGGCGCGCAAGGTCGAAATCCGGGTCCAGTTCCAGCGCCACCTGCAGGCAGCGTTCGGCGTAGTCGCGCCCGCCCGCCCGCATGAACACCAGGCCCATGTTGAAGGCAATGGTCTTGTCGCGTCGGGGCAGGTCGGGATTGATGGCCATGGCCTTCAGCATGTTGGACCGCGCATCGCGGAATTCCTTGCCCTCGGCGAAGGCCATGGACATGTTGTAGTAAAGGTTCTCGTCGTCCGGGGCGATGCGCAGGGCCTTCTGGTATTCGATGGTGGCATCGCGCCACTTGCCCTGCTTGCGCAGGGCGATGCCCAGGCGGTTGAAGGTGCCCAGGTCGCCCCGGTCCAGCATGTCGCCCTTGGCGTCCAGCGCCTTGCGCAGAAAGCGCTCCGCCCGTTCGGGGTCGCGCTCGCTGTAGATGGTGGCGATGCGCTCGGAAATGTCGCCGATGTAGGCCATGGCCTCGCGCGTGGCCTGGGTGACGGCAAGCTCGAAAAGTTCTTCGGCCTTCTCCTGGTTGCCCATCTCCACATGGATCTCGCCCATGTCCACCTTGCGCTCCACGTTGAGGGGCGAGAGGCGGTCCAGCCTTTCCAGGTAGCCCAGTTGAGCCTCGCTGTCGCCGATCAGCTTGTTCAGGTCGGCCAGCTTCTTCAGCGGTTCCAGGTACAGGTCGGCGTTGCGGCTGGCTTCTTCAAAACATTCCCGGGCGCGGTCCATCTTGCCCAGTGCCTGGTAGGCGTCGCCCATGACCAACAGCCCGGCGGCACTGTTGGGCTTCAGTTCCAGTATCTTGCGACACACCTTCAGGGCGCTTTCGTGCGAGCCCTGCTGCACCATGGCCCGTGCCGTGTCGATGAGCTGGCCCAGCTTGCCCTGCGGCTTGATGGTGAAGGCGATCTTTTCGATCAGCGTGTTCACCGAAATGGGCTTGCTGATGAAGTTGTCCGCGCCGATTTCGTGCAGCAGCACCAGGCGCTGCCGTTCCGTCTCGCCGGTGAGGATGATGATTTTCACGTCCGAGTAAGCGTTCTTGACCTGTCGGACCAGAATCCCGGTGTCGCGGCCTTCCAGCATGCGCTCCATGAACACCAGCACGTTCTTCTTGCGCATGGAGACATCGCGGATGGACTTGATGATGTAGTCGGTGTTGGTGACCACCGAAAGGGCGTCCGTGGCGATGGCGAGATGCTTGGCAACGGTGTTGCGCAGCAGTGAAATGAAGTTCTGGTCGTCGCTCACCACAAGAAAGTAGCCTTTCTTTTCGCTGATGAATTCGACGACGGTACTCTCGTATTGCTTCTGCTTGAGTTTGAGGTTGATGTTGCTCGCCATACTTGCTCCTTGCGGCATGCTTCCCCCCCGCAGAGGACGCTGGCCTGTGAGTGTGTCGCCCGTGCCGGGCGCGGGCTGGACGGTAGGTACGCGTTCGGGGCTTGTCAATGCAACTGGCGCGGACACATTCGGGTAAGCGGCAACTGACGTTGTCCGGATCGTTTTGCGCAACCCGCTCCGTCGGCAATCCTATCACAGTCCGCATGACGTGGCGAGCCGTGCGCGTTCGCTCCCCGCATGTGACCACTGTGCCCGTGGGTGCCCTCTCCCTCCCTTGCGCGGCGTGTGCGGTCGCGCTGGCTGCTATTTCCGGGCCGTCCCCTGCGCCGCCACGGCCTTTGCCTTGGCCTCGGCCACTGCCGGGTCGCCGAGATACCGGTGCCCCAGCGGGAGCAATGTGTGGTCCAGGGTGTAGACCAGCGGCAGCCCGGTAGGGATGTTCAGCTTGGTGACGGCTTCCGGGGTCATGCCGTCCAGATGCATGACCAGGGCGCGCAGACTGTTGCCGTGGGCCGCCACCAGCACCCGCTGCCCGGCCAGCACCTGCGGCGCGATGACGTCGTGCCAGTAGGGCAGCACGCGGGCCACGGTTTCCTTCAGGCTTTCGCTGGCGGGCAGCACGTCGGGCGCAAGGCCCGCGTAGCGGGCATCCCCGGCGGGGTTGCGCGGATCGTCGGCAGGCAGGGGCGGGGGCGGCGTGTCGTAGCTGCGCCGCCATTCGAACACCTGGTCCTCGCCGAAGCGGGCGGCGGTTTCCGCCTTGTCCAGCCCTTGCAGGCCGCCGTAATGGCGTTCGTTGAGCCGCCAGTGCTTGTGCACCGGCAGCCAGGACAGCCCCATCTCGTGCTGCACGATGTACAGGGTGCGGATGGCCCGGGTCAGCACCGAGGTGTGGCAGACGTCGAAGGTCAGTCCTTCGTCCGCCAGCAGGCGGGCGGCGTCGCGCGCCTCCTGCTCGCCCTCGGGCGAAAGGTCCACGTCGGTCCAGCCGGTGAAGCGGTTTTCCAGATTCCACGCGCTTTGCCCGTGACGCAGAAGTACCAGCGTATGCATGTTCCCTCCCGTCGGCCCACTGGGCCGCCATTTGCAACCGGCGCCCGTGCCCGTGGCGGGCGCCCGGCCGACCGGCGCTCTGCCGACAGTCTGCCGGTCAGTCTGCCGTCTGGATGTTGTATCCTTTCAGCTTGCGGTACAGATGGCTGCGCTCGATGCCCACGGCTTCGGCCAGCCGGGTGACGTTGCCGCCGCACTCCGCAAGGCGCGCGGCAAGGTACTGCGCCTCGAAGGCGGCGCGGGCCGCCTTCAGGTCCATGCCGGGGGCCAGCAGCGCGGCCAT
>NZ_VSMK01000012.1 GCF_011682075.1 Nitratidesulfovibrio liaohensis | reverse complement strand
CCGCGCCGCGGCGGCGCGGGGTGCGGGGCTGTGCGTCACGCCGGAGCTGGCCATCTGCGGGTACCCGCCACGCGATCTGCTGCTGCGGAGCGACTTCGTGCCGGGCTGTCGCAAGGCGCTGGAGGCGCTGGCGTTGCGGCTGAAGGATGCGCCGCCGGTGCTGGTGGGCGCTCCGGTGCCCAACCCCACGCCGGTGGGCAACCGGCTGCACAACGCGGCGGTGCTGCTGCACGAGGGCACGGTAACGGTGGCCACGCGCAAGGTGCTGCTGCCCACGTACGATGTGTTCGACGAGCGCCGGTACTTCGAGCCGGGGGTGAACTGCGGCGCGGTGACGGTGGCGGGCTGGCGGCTGGGCGTCACGGTGTGCGAGGACATCTGGAACGACAAGACCTTCTGGCAGGAACACCGCCAGTACGAGACCGATCCGGTGGCGGACCTTGGGCTGGCGGGGGTGGACGCCATCATCAACCTGTCGGCCTCGCCGTTCACGCTGGGCAAGCAGGCGGTGCGCGAACGCATGCTGTCGCGCGTGGCCTCGCGTTACCGGGTGCCGGTGCTGTACGCCAACCAGGTGGGCGGCAACGACGATTTACTGTTCGCGGGCAAGAGCGTGGCCTTTGACGCGGTGGGGCATCTCATCGCGCGCGGGCGACCGTTCGAGGAAGACACGGTGCTGGTGGACGTTGCGGCGGGCACGGGCGCCATCTGCCCGGACCCGGCGGAGCCGGAGGCGCAGGTGTGGCACGCGCTGGTCATGGGCACGCGCGACTATGCCCGCAAGTGCGGGTTCACCGGCGCGGTGCTGGGCCTTTCCGGCGGGGTGGATTCGGCGCTGGTGGCGGCTGTGGCGGCAGAGGCGCTGGGGCCGGAAAACGTGCGGGTGCTGCTGATGCCTTCGCCCCATTCCAGCGAAGGCAGCGTGACCGACGCGCTGGCTGTGGCCCGCAATCTGGGCCTGTCCGCGGACGCAGTGCACACGGTGCCCATCGGCCCGATGATGGAGGGCTTCGACGCGGCGCTGGCCCCGGTGTTCGGCGCGTTGGGCCGCACGGTGCGCGACGTGACCGAAGAAAACATCCAGTCACGCATCCGGGGCAACCTGCTCATGGCCGTGTCCAACAAGTCGGGCGCGGTGCTGCTGACCACCGGCAACAAGTCGGAACTGGCCGTGGGCTACTGCACCATCTACGGCGACATGGCCGGGGGCCTTGCGGTCATTGCCGACGTGCCCAAGACGCTGGTGTACCGGGTGTGCCGCTGGCGCAACGCACAGGCCGGATACGACCTGATCCCCACGGCCATTCTGGACAAGGCCCCCTCGGCGGAACTGCGGCCCGACCAGAAGGACACCGACAGCCTGCCACCCTACGACGTGCTGGACGCCATTCTGGAGTGCTGCGTGGTGCACCACATGGACCGCAACGCCGTGGTGGCCGAAGGTTTCGACCCCGCCGTGGTGGACAACGTGCTGCGGCTGGTGCGCATTTCCGAATTCAAGCGGCGGCAGGCCGCCCCCGGCCTGAAGGTGACCGACCGCGCCTTCGGCACCGGCTGGCGCATGCCCGTGGCGAGCCGGTTGGTGTTGCTCTAGGAGAACCGGGGGAAGGGGAGAACCCCTATCGCCTCCCCCAAAAATGTTTCACAAGAGTAGTGTCAAACGGTTTGGCTGCCTTTTGACGGCCTGTTGGCGCTATGAGGTTTTTTGTTCTCTGCCAAGGAAGAATGGTTTTTTTATGGAGGGAGTGCGGCAGCCGTTATGCGAGTCTTCGAGCATTACGGATGGCGACCGCAGCGCGTCCGCGTGGTATTCGACCGGAATAAAAAAACATTCTGACGCAGGCAGAGGGCAAAAGGACCATAGCGCCAACAGGCCTTAATTCTCCAGCCGCACCCGTTGCTCATAGTACGCGGCCCCGTCGCCCATGTCGGTGGCCAGCGGGGCGATGATGGCATTGGGTGAACGGCCATGGGCCAGCCAGCCGCCGCGCGGCATGATGACGGTGCGGGGGTGGATGCCGGGCCTAGTCTGCACCTGCACGGGCATGCGGCCATGCGGCGAGACGACGAACACGGGGCGGTCCAGGTCCAGCGCGGACAGGGCGTGGCATTCCGGCGCCACCTGCACGGTGATGGGTGCGCCGTCGTCGGGCTGTCGACCGGGCAAGCCCACCTGCGAGTTCACGTAGTCCGGGGCCAGCAGGGTCAGCAGGTGCAAGGGGTAGTCGCCCGTCGAAGCGCCATCCTGTACGGTCGCGGCTGCGCCATCCAGGTGCAGGGCCTCGGGCAGGCGGTACAGCTCGTCGGGGTGGGCAAAGCGCAGGCCTTCCCACGCCACGGAAGGCCGCTTGGCCTTGGTCCAGCCGGTGGCCTTCAGTTCTTCAAGCGATACTTCAAGGTGAGGTGAGCGCAGGGCCTGCCGCAGCACATCCTCCCGGTCCGGGAAGGGAATGGGCCGGGCCAGCCGTTCAGCCACGCCGCGCGCTATGTCGAAGTCGTGGCGTACCTCGCCGGGCATGGGGCAGGCGGGCGCGGCATAGGCGATGTAGTTGTGGTAGGCAGACCCGAAGATTTCTTCGCGCTCCAGCACCAGCGCGCAGGGCAGCACCACGTCGGCCCGGCTGGCTGTGTCGGTCAGGAAGGCTTCCACCACCACGGTGAAGTCGATGGCTTCCACGGCTCGGGCCAGGGCCGGGGCGTCGGGCGATTGGTTCACCGGGTTGAAGGCGTCCACCCACAGGAAGCGCACCTGGGGGTCGGCCTGTGTCAGTTCCTGCGCCATGTGCGACAGCAGGAAGGTGCGGGCGGGCGTGCCCGCCTTCCTGCTCCACGAAAGGTCCAGGCTGCGGCCGGATGAAATGCCGTAGTACGCGCCCCCACCGGAAACGCCCATGTTGCCGGACAGCATGACCAGCGCGTTGATGTAGCGCACGCTTTCGCCGCCGCGCAGGTAGCGTTGCAGCCCCCAACCCAGCAGACTGGCCGTGGGGCCGCCGTTGCCTGCCTCGCGGCGCATCCACCGGCACAGGGTGTCCAGATCCGCCGGGGCGGCGTCGCAGGCGGACAGCAGGTCCGCCTCGCTGGTTGCCAGCAGCATTTCCCGAAATTGCCCGAAGCCGCGCGTGCGCCCGCTGATGGCCGGGGGCACGGCATCATCGACCAGCAGGCGGCGGATGGCGGCGGCGGCCAGAAAACGGTCGCTGCCGGGGCGGATGCGGATGCGCACATCCGTGAAGGCGTCGTTGTCGTCGCCGCCGGGCGAGATGGTCAGCACCGGCACGCCGCGCTTGCGGGCGTCGCGCACCATCAGGCCCAGATGCAGCGATGAACGGGCCAGATCCTTGCCCCAGTTGACGATGGCGGCGGCGTTGGCCAGGTCGTCGCTGTCGTTGTGGTCCGGCGCGCCGAAGTCGGCCTCGCAGGCGGCATCGCCCGCGCCGTCGCACAAGGATCCGCGCTTGCGGGCCGCACCCAGGCTGTTGAAAAGATAATTGCTGGCTTCCGCCAGCGCCCCCCGGTAGCCGAACCCGCGCAGGTGCAGGATGGATTCCGGCGTGTCACGCAGGGCGTCCAGCTTCGACGCGCACAGGGCCAGCGCCTCGTCCCAAGTGGCCGGGTGCAGTGCGCCATCCGCGCCGCGCACCAGCGGAGTGGTGATGCGGTCGGGGCTCAGGCGGCGGGCGGCCAGTGCCCGTCCCTTGACGCAGACCACCCCGCGCGTGAACGGGTGGTCGGGGTTGCCGGAAACACGCACGCCCCCGGCGGGGTCGTCATGCACGGATGCTTCTTCGTCCGGCAGATGGACAACCAGCGAACAGGCCCCGTGACAGTCGAGGGAACAGGCGGAAAGGCGTTGCATGCGAAACTCCGTGGGGAGCGGGTTGGCGAAAGGTCAGGGTGGCTGGCGGCAGCGGCTGTGCACGCATGGTGTGACGTACGCGGCCAGATCGTGGGCCGGTTGTTGCGCGGTCAGGGCGTGACGGATGTTGCGCCCGCCCCGCACAGCCACCGTACACCGCGCCATTGTACATTCCGTGACCGGAATCACGGAAAGACGGCTCGGGCCGTGTCATTGCCTGAATGGGCCTGCCCACCACGAAAAAAGGGCCGGACCCGGTACAACCGGACCCGGCCCCATCCGGTCAGGGAAAGGGAACTGTGACAGCCTTAGTTCTGGTACAGCTTGTCGCCGGAAATGACGGGGATGCCCGCCTCGTTCAGCACTTCGATGGCCTGGTCGGTACGGTCGAAGCGGAAGATGAGCACCGCGTTGGTACCGTTCTGCTGCACGAAGGCGTACATGTATTCCACGTTGACGCCGCGCGTGCTCAGCAGTTGCAGAATGCTGTCGAGACCGCCGGGATGGTCGGGCACTTCCACGGCCACCACCGAAGTGCGGCCCACGGTGAAGCCCTTTTCCTTCAGGGCGGCCTTGGCCTTTTCGTGGTCGTGCACGATCAGGCGCAGGATGCCGAAATCCGAGGTGTCGGCCAGCGACAGGGCGCGGATGTTGATGCCCGCCTCGGCCAGGGTGTGGGTTACCTCGGCCAGGCGCCCGGCCTTGTTCTCGAGAAATACGGAAATCTGTTCCACTTTCATGGCGACAATCCTTTTGCGGGGTGAAGCAGGCCGGTTCGCCCTGCCGTTGCAGTCATTGAAGGTGGATAGCATCCCCGGCGGGCTGTTGACAAGCCGGGGTGCACTGGCCGGGACCGGGTGGACGGCGCGTGCATGCGGGGGCGTGAGGCTGCGCTACGTTGCCAACCAACCTTGCGTTGCTGACCTTATGGCACGGCGCGGTCTGGTCCTTCTCGACCGCTTGCGGAAGCAGCCCCCATGGCTATATTGAACACGCACGCTGCGCGCGCCGCACTTCGCGGCCCGGCGCACGGCAAGCACCGTGGAGCATCGATGTCCAACGCCATGAATTTCGCCTTCATGCGGGAAGAACCCGCACCGCCCAACGGGCGGCGTGTCGCCATCATCGGGGCTGGGCCTTCGGGCCTTGCCGCCGCCGGGTACTTGGGGTGCCTGGGCTATCAGGTAGAGGTCTACGACAAGCTGCCCAAGCCCGGCGGCCTGATGCTGTTCGGCATTCCCGGCCACCGCATCCCGGCGGACCGCATCCAGCGCGGGGTGTTCACCCTGTCGCGCAAGTTCGGCGTCAACTTCCACAACAAGACCAAGATCTGTTGCAGCGCCCCCCTGCACGAGGAAGAGGGCGACCATTTCTCGTGCGACATCCGGGGGCTTGGCGAACTGGTGGAAGACCATGACGCGGTGATCATCTGCAGCGGCGCGTGGAAGTCGCGCAAGCTGGGCATACCCGGCGAGCAGTTGAAGGGCGTCTATTCCGGTCTGGAATTCCTGTTCCCCATTCGCGCGGTGAAGTACGCCACCAGCAACGTTTCCGTGCCGCCAGTGGAAGGGCGCACCGTGGTGGTCATCGGGGCCGGGCATTCGGCCATGGACGTGGCCCACAGTGCGAAAGCCCTGGGGGCAAAGCGCGTGGTCATGGTGTACCGGCGCACCAAGAAGGAAGCCCCGGCGGGCAGCTATGAGGTGGACCGGCTTATCGACGCGGGCTGCGAATGGCTGGAGCGGCGCACCCCGCTGCGCATCGTGGCCGATGAAACCGGCCAGCACGTGGCTGCCATGGAGATGGCCGACGCCAACACCGGCGAGACAGAAGTGCTGCCCGCCGATGTCATTGTCACCTCCATCGGCGAAATTCCCACCCCGCCGTTCCAGAAGGAGCTGGGGCTGGAAAACGTGCGCAAGGGCGAGGTGCGCTGGCTGCACATGACCAGCATAGAGAACGTCTTTGTGGCGGGCGACGTGCTGACAGGCCCCAGCAAGATCGGCAAGGCGGTGTACAGCGGGCTGCGCGCGGCGCGTTCGCTGACCAACTGGCTGGACCTGAAGGCCCAGCACCGCGAAAACGAATACAATTACGACGCCGACGTCATAACGCGCCCCGGCGCCCCCAGCGAGCAGAGGTAGCGCGCCATGTCGGAATGCCACGGCAGGGGCAAGACCCTGCATATCGACTACAGCAAGTGCATCGGCTGCGAAACGTGCGAGGCCGTGTGCGGCTTTCTGTACGACACGCCGCGCATCGCCATGGCCCGTACCAATGACGGCCAGATGATTCCCATCTACTGTCAGCACTGCGAACACGCCCACTGCATGAAGGTGTGCAACCGGGGCGCGCTGATGCGCGACCGCGACGGCGCGGTGGTGCTGCAACCCATGCTTTGCCGGGGCTGCGAGACGCGCAACTGCGTCATTGCCTGCCCCTATGCCGCCTTTTTTGCCACCGACCGGGGCGTGGCCGTGCGCAAGTGCGACCTGTGCGCCGGGCGGCGCGCCGTGGGCCTTGGCCCCGCCTGCGCGGAAATGTGCCCCTGCGGGGCCATCCGCTTTGCCGACCGCGATGAACTGGACGAACTGGAAACGGAGGCCTCGCGCGAGGCCCGCGACCGTGTGCTTGCGCACATCCGGCCCAAGAAATAGCTGGCACGAAAAAACGCGAAAATCCAACGGCGGTGCGACCTTGAAGCAAGGTTGCCCCGCCGTTGCCGTTTTTGCTTGCGTTGTCTTTCTATATCCAGCAGGCCGTTGACATGATGCTTTTGCCATACGGGTAATGTGGTGGGCACGTTGGCGCAGAGCGTAGCCCGTAGGGGATTGCAGGCGATACTTCGACAGGACAGGACGCACGTGGAGGTTGGCGCATGTTGTTCAAGTGGATGACCCTGGTGGCGCTGGCCGTCGGGATTCCCTGCTTCCTCATCGGTGGGTATCTGAACGGACCCGCCGAGCTGAAAATTCTGGATTACCTGCCTCAGGACTTCAAGGACAGCGTCAACCGTAAGGACTACATCGCTGCATTTGCCTACGATCTGTACATTCCTCTGGAAGTGCGCCGTCAGTATTTCATCTCCACCATGCTGATGGGGATTGCGCTGGTCTGTCTGGCCGTTCTGATGTTTCAGATCAACGACATTGCGGCGAAGGTGTTGGCCCCTCTGATGGGAATCGCCGCTGTTGGGTCAATGATCGGCACTACCCGGCGATACCTGAAAAGCACGCGCCTACGCTGACAAGCAGGCGTCTGCGGAAAGGGCGACATTTGGTGACCCGCCGGACGCGCATCTGCGGACGGCACATCTGCCGTGCGCGGCTCCTGTTGCGCAAAAAAGAAGGGGGCCGAAGCCCCCTTTCATTTTTGCAATCTTCAGCGCCGCGCCTACGGCTTCTCGCGCAGATCTATGACGCGCTTGGCCTTGCCCTCGGAACGCTGGATGGAGCGCGGCTCCACCAGGCGCACCTTGGCCGTGACGCCCAGGAATTCCTTGATGGTCTTTTGCAACCGGGCTTCGCGGCGTTGCAGGTTCTTGATCTCGTCCGAGAAGAATTCCTCGGAAACTTCCACCTGCACCTCGATGTTGTCCAGATTGCCATCGCGGGTGACCAGCAACTGGTAGTGGGGGGCCAGCCCCTCGGTTTCCATCAGGATGGATTCGATCTGCGAGGGGAACACGTTCACCCCGCGGATGATCAGCATGTCGTCGCTACGGCCCGTCACGCGGCGCATGCGCACATGGGTGCGGCCACAGGCGCAGGGGGTGTAGTCCAGCGAGGTGATGTCGCGGGTGCGGTAGCGCACCAGCGGGATGCCTTCCTTGGTCAGGGTGGTGATGACCAGTTCGCCCGTTGCGCCGGGGGGCAGGGCCTCGCCGCTTACCGGGTCGATGATTTCCGGCAGGAAGTGGTCTTCGTAGATGTGCATGCCGCACTTGGCTTCCACGCATTCCATGGAAACGCCGGGGCCCATGATTTCGGACAGGCCGTAGATGTTCAGGGCGTCGATGCCGAGCTTGGTCTCGATTTCCGCGCGCATTTCCTCGGTCCACGGCTCCGCGCCGAACACGCCGATGCGCAGGGGCAGTTCGCGCAGGTCGATGCCCGCCTCTTCCGCCGCCTCGTGCAGGTACAGGCTGTACGAGGGGGTACAGCAGATGACCGTGGCGCCGAAGTCGCGCAGCAGCAGCACCTGGCGCTTGGTGGCCCCGCCGGACACGGGAATGACCGTGGCGCCCAGGCGTTCCGCGCCGTAGTGCGCGCCAAGGCCGCCGGTGAACAGGCCGTACCCGTAGGCGTTGTGAATGAGGTCGCGGCGGGTAACCCCGGCGGCGGCCAGGCTGCGGGCCATCAGTTCGGCCCAGTTGTCCAGGTCGCGCTTGGTGTAGCCCACCACGGTGGCCTTGCCGGTGGTGCCGCTGGAGGCGTGCAGCCGCACGATGGTGTCCTTGGGCACCGCAAACAGCCCGAAGGGATAGTTGTTGCGCAGGTCCTGCTTTTCGGTGAAGGGCAGCAGGGTGACGTCGGATAGCCGCTTGATGTCCGCCGGGGTCACCCCCGCCTCTTCGAACCGGCGGCGGTAGTGGGGCACGTTGGCGTAGACGCGCTCGCAGAGGTTCTTCAGCCTGCGCAGTTGCAGCGCTTCCAGCTCCTCGCGCGGAAGCGTCTCGCGGTCGACGTCGAAAATCATGGGGCTCTCCTCTCGGGTTCACCGCAGGCGGTGCCGCGCGGCGCGCTGGCGCGGGCGGCCCGTGCGACACATGTCGGGCAAGGCCAACTTGTGCCCCAACTGCCGGGTGCGGTCAAGGATGCCGGGCCGGTACGGGGTGTGCGTGTTGCAGGGCGGGGCCGTGCGGATGAGGACGCATGCGGGCGGACGCGGGGATGGAGAACGGCGAGGTGGAAGGGGCACCGTCAGAACGCCGCGAATCGCTGCACGGCTTGGCTGCCCCTGCCTGCGCCTGTTGGCCTGGTTTTCTCGCCAACGTCGCTGCCGGGCATGGCAACACGGCTCGCCGAAAGGCCCCGCACACTTGCATTTGCGGAGCGGTAGGGAATGCGGTATATGGTATGTTTGGACAGTGAACGGAGCCCGTCCGCCCGCCCCGTTGCCGTTGTGCCGCCAGCCACGATATTCCGCAGGACATCCGCACCATGACCGTGCCGCATTCTTTCGAGCAATCCCCCGAATTTGCCGCCTTTGCCCAATGCGTGCGCGATGCGCGCACCTGCCGCCGCTTCCGGGAAGACGTGGCCGTGCCCCTGCCCACGCTGCATGCGCTGGTGGACACGGCGCGGGTGTGCCCCAGCGGGGCCAACCGCCAGCCCCTGCGCTATGCCGTGTGCGCCGACGCCGTGCGCAACGGCGGGGTGTTTCCGCACCTGCGCTGGGCCGCCTACCTCAAGGATTGGGGCGGGCCGGTTCACGGCGAGCGCCCGGCGGCGTACATCGCCGTGCTGTGCGACAGAAAGGGGGCGCCCACGCCGGAAATCGACCTTGGCATCGCGGCCCAGACCATCCAGTTGGGTGCGCAGGCGCTGGGTCTTGGCTGCTGCATGATCGGCGCGTTCGACCGTGACGGCGTGCGCGCGGCTCTGGGGCTGGATGCGGCCCCCCATGCCGAACTGGACCTTGTGCTGGTGCTGGCGCTGGGCGTGCCTGCGGAAAACCGCGTGCTGGACACCGTGGGCGCGAATGGCGACATCCGCTACCATCGCGACGCGGACGGTATCCACCACGTGCCCAAGCGCCCATTGGAATCCGTGCTACTGCTGAGCCACGGCGGCAACGCACAGGACAGGAAGTAGCAGCGGCAGCCATGCGCCCCCCAGCCTCCGGACCATGCGGGGCGGGGCAAGCCGCGCGGCCCATGCAACCGCACGACGCATTCACATGACGCCATCGGCGGACCTTCCGCCGCATGCATATGAACATACGGGCCGCGCCGCGCGCGGGCCGGACCACAGGACACCGCATGAAACCCATCGAAAAGAAGTTCAAGGACATCCCCACCGCCGAGAAGGTCGCCACCTTCGTGGGCTGGCTGGAAGAAAAGAAGGGCCACGACGTGCTGGCCCTGGACCTTGCGGGCATGAACGCCTTTGCCGAGTCCATCATCATCGTCACCGCCGGTTCCGTGCGCCACGCGCAGGGTCTGGCCGACCACGTGCTGGGCATGTGCGACGACGAGAAGATCGAATTCCTGCGCATGGAAGGCTACCAGGCCGGGCAGTGGATTCTGCTCGACTGCAACGACGTGATCATCAACGTCTTCCAGCCGCCGGTACGCGAGATGTTCCGGCTGGAAAGCCTGTGGTCCGACGCGCCGGTGCTGCATGACGGACGCGAGCTGGCCCCGCCGGTGGAGGCCGCCACCACCTCGGCAGGCACCCACACCGGCGTGCGCCGCATGGCAGGCAAGGTGGCTGGCGCCCGCGCCGCC
>NZ_VSMK01000022.1 GCF_011682075.1 Nitratidesulfovibrio liaohensis | reverse complement strand
CCCGCCAATAAGACTCCTTTTTCGACCTTCGCCTGCGATTCGACGGCATACCCGCACCTCCTTGATTGGAGGATGAGCATGCAGGATTTCAAACGAGGGCGGTAGAAGGAGGTGATGTGACGCTTACTCGTCCGGTGTAGTCCCGGCAGGTGCTGCAGAATGT
Organism: Nitratidesulfovibrio liaohensis; assembly: GCF_011682075.1. Lineage (GTDB taxonomy): Bacteria > Desulfobacterota > Desulfovibrionia > Desulfovibrionales > Desulfovibrionaceae > Cupidesulfovibrio > Cupidesulfovibrio liaohensis. The sequence continues at coordinate 30,228 of NZ_VSMK01000022.1, read as the reverse complement.
TCACCGCGCCGATGCCGATGGCGTAGACCTCGAACCCCAGCCGTTCGACGTGCCGGATGGCTTCCAGGGCCCATGTCGGCGTATCGGGGTCGCCATCGGTCAGCAGCAGGATGAGCTTGCGGGCCTCACGCAGGGGCAGCATTTCCTGCATTACCCACCACAGGGACTCGGCCAGTGGGGTGGTCCCCACGGCTGCCACCTTCAGTCTCGGATGTACCCGCTGTCCGTGCCGCACCAGGCAGCCCACGGTTTTCTGTTCCGTTGACGCCGGGTCATGACTGGCCGGAAAGGCGGTGATGGCCACGTTGATGCCGATGGTCTCAAGGGCCGAAGCCACGGCATGGCAGGCAGTGCTGGCCAGCCTGATGTTCGGGGTCATGGACCCGGAGCAGTCGAGGAGCAGATGCACGGCGGTGTTGATGCCGACGCGCGTTCCCTTGCGCATGAAGACGCGAGCGTCATCCGTGGCGATGCGGTGGAGCCTGCGCGGGTCGAGTCTCCCGCTTCGTGCCCCGTGGGTCCGGCTGATGGTCGCAGCCTGCAACAGGCCATGAAGCCGCGTCCGCAGGGCCGTCGATGCCCGTTTGGCATCGGCGATGTCGTCGGGGTGCAAGTCCCAGCTTACCTTGTGAGTGACGGTGGCCACGCTCACGGGCAATCCTTCTCGGGCGGGAGACTCACGTTTCAGGGCCTCACCAAGGATTGCGCCGAATTCCAGCGGAAGTTCGTCCTCCTGGGCATGCAGCAGGTTCCGTATCCGTTCCCACGGTGATGCCGTGGGCTGGCTGCCATTGCCAAGCGCACCCTCCGGGGTGCCTCCAGCCTGACTGGCGTCCGGATTCGTACCTGACGCGGGTGGCGGCGTTCCCGTGGCCTTGCCCAGTTCCGCGACAATGGCCCGCGCATGGACAATGGCCTCGTCTGTTGATGCGCACGAGGTGCACACCGCTTCTACAGCGCAGTTCATGCGGGTAAACAGGCCCGGGCAGAGTTTATCGAGATGTGCCGCGATGGTGTCGCGTTGCTTTGCTATGGCCGGGACATCCCATGCCCGAACCGTGAGCAGCAGCCAGTTCAGGAACAGGGCTGCAGGATCGTCCGCTGTCTTGGTCGCCTTGCCGCCGAAAAAATGGCCGATGAGTCAGTCGAAGTTGCCCCGGCAGCCGGGAAAGGCGGCGACCAGACGGTTTTCCACCCTCCAGTCCTCGATGATGTTCCATACATGGTGCTCAAGAGGGGTAAGATTCGCGGCCTTCAGCGCCGCAAAGTCGGTATCCCGCAGGTGGGCGGCCTCTTGGTCGATGTAGCCACGGGCCAGTGCAAGGAAGGTATCGGGCGCGTCCACCGGCAGTGCGGGGAGATGGATCACGCTACCGTCCGTGTAGGCCTCCGTGCCCCCGATGGTCACGGTGACACCGCATTTCCTGCCGAGCACGCTCGCCACCAGCGGCAGCGAGCGCATCACGGCGCGTGCGTCCAGCATGTTGTCCTCCGAATGCGAAAAGGCCCCGAAGCATGGTGCTCCGGGGCCTTTCGTGGCTGGTGAGTATCGGATGGTCAGGCGGCGGTGCCGAGCAGCCGCCAGTATGGTTCGAAGCTGGTCGCCACCAGCGCGCCGATCTGCGCGAGGAAAGGGGCGTAGTCGCCGCGCACCCCGATGGCGTCGAGGTTCTCGTAGTACGCGGCCCGTTGTTCCACCGGTATGATCACCGTGGGGAACCCGGCCCGCGTCAGTTCAAGGTTCATCAGCAGCCGGGCGGTGCGCCCGTTGCCGTCCGTGAACGGGTGGATCACCACGAAGTCGGCATGGACGCGCGCGGCCAGTTCCACGGGGTGCAGGTGCGCCGCCGCATCCGCGTACCACCCGAAGAAGGTGTCCATGCGTTCCTGCACGTGCAGGGCATCGGGCGGGGTGTGCCCCGCGCCGGAGATGATGACATTGCGGGTCCGGTAGCGGCCCGCGTCGTCGGCAATGCCCCGGAGCACCAGTTGGTGCAGGTCCTTCAGGGTGCGTTCGTCCAGCCCGCGCCCATCCCGTACCACTTCTTCCAGAAAGCCGATGGCTTCCCGGTGGTTGATGGCTTCAAGGTGCTCGCGCATGGACTTGCCGCCGATGGTCACCCCGTCTTCCAGCACCACCTTGGTCTCCATGAGGGTCAGCGTGTTCCCCTCGATGGCGTTGGAATGGAAGGTGTACCGCAGCACCATGTCCGCCCGCAGCTCAGCCACCATGTCGGGCGGCAGCGGACGATGCCGGTCGAGCCGCGCCTTGAGGGCGTCGAGTTGGGCGATGTCGATGGGGGGTGTGGGCGATGGCGTTGTCATGGTGTGCTCGCAAGTGGCTTGAAATCGAGTCAACCGTCTCGATAGGTAAACGGGTTGGCGTGGCCTGTCCAGCCGCCTACCACAGCCCGCAATTGGGCAGGACGGGTTGCAGGTCGGGCATGACCTCGCGGGGGATGCCGTCCAAAGCGAGATCGTTCCCAAGGTCGGGCATGTCGTCCTCTCCTCCTTCGGGTTCGTCTGCGGACGCTATCCGTCCATTCTCCGTGCTCCCATCCTGCCGCAGCATGGCATCCAGCAGATCGGACGGGCGATGCCCCTCCATGATCCGTTGTCCATGCTCCATGAGCGCGGACGGATCGCGCAGCAGGACCACCAGCCCTTGCAGCATGAGCAGGTGCGCCCCCTGTATCCTGCCCCGCTTGGGCAGGTTGGCGAAGGCCGTACCGATGAGGTCGGCCACCGGGGCTACCCTCGGTTCCACGAAGGTGAGTCCGGCCAGCTTCTGGTGGATGGTCCGCAAGGGGGACAGCGCCTTGTGGGACACTTCGCTGCGGCCCGCATAGCACTTGTGCCAGGCCTCGGTGGCGGCTTTGGCCACCTCGTCGAACAGGGTCCGGCCAAGCCCTCGCACCTCTTCCGCAAGCCCCTGGGGCACCGGCTCCACATCGCCCGGCGCGGGCGGCACGATGCGGTAGACCTGCCAGCGGAATCCCATGCGGCTGCGCACGTAGTCCGCGCTGACGGTGGAATCGGCGATGATGCGTTCCCACTCGCCGTGCCGGACAATCCAGTCCCGAACGGCGTCATCGTACCGGGTGAGGAAGGTATCCCTGGTCGCCAGGAATTCGGCCCGAATGCGGTCGAGTTCTTCCGCAAGGACGGGGGCTTTTTCCTCCGGAATGCCCCAACCGCCAAGAAAGCGCCCGCCGTGACGGTCGAGCAGGTTCACCGCGCGCGCCTTCAGCGTGCCGAATATCTTCAGTTCCTCGGGTTCGCAGGTGGGTGGAGATGAAGTGACTGTGCGAGCTGTTTTTTAAATGCACATTTTGATTTGTGGGAAAGGATTGTGGTTCAGAATAATGTATTGAAAAGAAAGTGTGGAGAGATATAGATATAGAAGTTAGCTGTGGAGATACTGTCTGGCTTCCCCGATGGATTTGAATACGCATCATCATGTTGTCGATTCTTTGGTGTGGGTTATCAATGTCCGTCGTGGAGTTATTTTTTTATGATAACAATTTATTTTATATTCATGTTTTGGACGTTGTGTTTTTGTCATTTGGAGCACCTGTGGATGCTGTCGGTGCGATTCGATATATAGGCGACATGAATTTGAAAATTGGTTTTCTTGACATGGAATAAGATAAAAAAGTAAACATTTACACTTTTCATGGGGGGAGATTGTTCGCCGCATTTGCTGCGCATGGGGGAAACAGGCGCAGCAAACGGCCCATGGGGAGACGATGACGCCACGCTCGTTCCGGTGCGCATTGCTGTGCGTGCCAATACTGTCGCTATGCCTTTTGCTCTTTGCGTTACCTGGTCGGGCTGCCTCGTCGAACGAGGCCATCCGACAGCAACAGATTCTGCAGCAGCCCGAAGAGCAGCGCAGGCAGGAACTGGAGCTGCGGCATGGGATTGTCGGCTCCCGCCAGCGTTGTCTTACAGCCTTTGCGCCCACGATTGATCGGGGGCACCACGCACATCCCTCATTTTGTTTTGCCAACTCGCCACGATGGGGTCTTCGATGCCCATCGTGGTCTTTTTGTTCGCCTGTAGCATTCTTTGGCACGCCTCTTCCTGAAGGCAAATCATGGTCAACGGGTAATGCCGCGCGATCTGCGCATGGCATGACTGCCGCATCTTCGCCGTCTGTCACAGTAATCCTACGTCTTGAAAACGCCAGATAAAAGCACTCGGGGTCGAGCACGTGCAGAAAAATAGATGCATAATGACATTTTCTACATGGCGAATTCTGGCAGCCATACTCATGGTGCTGCTCATGGGCACAATGGTTTTCGCAGAACCGGGGCAGGACATCCTTCGTCAGCAGAATCAGATCATCCAGCACGAAGAACAGCGCAGGCGCGCCCGTGAAGACGAACTTCGTGAACGAAGGGAGCTTCCGCCAGAGCCTGTTGCCCCTTCCGTGCAGCCGCAAAAAGACATCAAGGGCGATGAGGCAATCTGCTTTCAGGTAACGGAAATTTCCATAGACGGGGTGACGCTTCTTTCGGACAGCGCGCTGCAAGACATCAGCAAACCCTACCTGAATCGCTGCCTGACATTGGGCGACATGAATGCGTTGGTGCGCGACATCACGAATGCCTACGTGGAACGAGGATACGTGGCAGCGCGGGCCTACCTGCCGGAACAGGACATTTCCACGGGCATCCTCCGTATTGCGGTGATCGAGGGCACCGTTGAAGGCATCCTTCTCAACGATGGCACAGGAAAGCAGCAGAACCAACTGATCACCGCGTTCCCCGGGCTGCGGGGCAAGCCGCTCATGCTGCGCGACCTCGAGCAGGGGTTGGACCAGATGAACCGCCTGCCCTCCAACAATGCCCGCATGAAGCTGGAGCCGGGCGCCACGCCGGGGGGAAGCGTCGTCCGCATCGAGAATGCTCCGCAGAAGTCCTGGCGGTTCAATGCGGGGCTTGCCAACAGCGGACAGAAATCCACGGGGCGCGACCAGGCCACTCTTTCCTTTGAAAAGGACAACTTCATCGGATTGAATGACCAGCTTTCCCTCTACAGAAGTGCAGATGCCGCATCCGTTGACGGAGACTCTCCGCGCAGCCAGAGCCTTTCCGCGTACTGGTCCGTTCCCTATGGCTATTGGACAATGTATGGAAGCCTGAACACATACACCTATTCTTCCGAACTGAGCGGGCACGGAACAAGTTACACGTCATCAGGCGAAACAATCACATCTTCGCTGGGGCTGGACCGTGTCGTACACAGGGACAGCAAGAGTAAAAGCATTGCAGGTGCATCAGTAACGACAAGGGAAGTTGCAAACTACATAGAAGACACCAAGCTTACGCTCAGCAGTTACAACCTTTGCACGGGAACTTTCCGACTGCAGCATTCACGTCGCATGGGGCAGGCTACTGGTTCTGCAGGTGTCGAATACCATCACGGCTTTTCCACGATGGGTGCCGAACGCAATCCGGACCAGTATTCCGGCATGCCGGACACGGTCTACGACCGGTATGTCGGTACGGCGTCGCTTTCACTCCCCCTGCCTCCCGACGAGGAACATCTGGCGTTGCGCTCCTCGGTCTATGCCCAGTGGTCGCCAGACACCCTGTACGGCGCGGAACAGGTTGTCGTGGGTGGGCTTTATTCCGTGCGCGGGTTCCATGACGAAAGCGTCAGCGGCAACATGGGCGGTTACTGGCGCAACGAGATCACATGGAGCCAGGCCCTGCCGCAGCTCCCCGTGCAGGTGCTCAATCGCCTGCTGTCCACGATGCAGCCGTATGTCTTCTACGATGCGGGGTACGTACACCCCCAACAAGACCGCGACCTGGACAAGGGTATGCTGCAGGGCGCGGGGGTAGGCATGCGCCTGCGGGGCGAGTTCGCCTCCGTCGAGTTCATGACCGGCAAGGCGCTGGATCGCCCTGCATCCGTCAAGGACGACGACTGGACTTCCTATCTTTCCGTAACGCTCACGTTCTAGGTGGCCGCCATGCACATGCTCCGCATCCTGCTGCACTCCCTGCTCGTCTGCTCGCTTGTTCTGCCCGCCCCCCTGACGGCCTTTGCCTCGGGCATCACGCCGGACCCTGCAGCTTCGACCGGCAATCGTCCCTCCATGGATGCAGCGCCCAACGGCGTTCCCGTGGTCAATATCGTCGCCCCCACGGCTTCAGGCCTGTCGCACAACAAGTTTCTCGATTTCAACGTGGCGCCCCAAGGCGTCGTCATCAACAACAGCAACAAGCCCGGTGTCTCGCAACTGGGCGGTGGCATGGTGGGCAACCCCAACTTCGGCGGCGGCGCCGAGGCCTCCGCGATACTCAACGAGGTCACCAGCAACAGGCCATCCAGCATCAACGGCTTCACGGAAATCTTTGGTGGCAAGGCCGATTACATCCTTGCCAACCCCAATGGTGTCAGCATCAACGGGGGTGGGTTCATCAACACATCCCACGCCGTCATCACCACCGGCGTGCCCCAGGTGGCTGGGGGCAGGCTGAACGCGCTGGAGGTGACGCGCGGGACCGTCACCCTGGAAGGCGCGGGGGTGAACGCAGACGGGGCGGATTACTTCAGCATCATCAGCCGTGCGGCCCGCATCGTCGCCGAACTGCACGGCAAGCGCGTTGCCGTTACGGCAGGCCGCAATCTTTACGACTATGCATCGGATTCGGTCACTCCCCTTGCGGACGATCCGACCAACCCGCCCCCCGTGGTGGGCATAGACTCCTCCGTTCTGGGGGGCATGTATGCCGACCGCATCATGCTCGTGGCCAATGAAAGGGGCGTGGGCATCAACCTGGACGGGCTGGTCAAGGCTGGCGAAATGCAGCTTTCCGCGGACGGCAAGCTGGCCTTCCGGCAGATTCAGGCGGATACCGGGGCGGACATCACGGCCGGGCGCGTGGAACTGGCCCAGGGCGCAGCCCTTGCCTCCCGTGGCAACGTGCGCATTCAGGCACAGGACATCGACAATGCCGGCCTCATATACAGCGGCGATACCGCAACCCTGCTTGCCGACGCATCCCTGACCAATGCCGCAGGCAGCATTGTTGCCCGTAACGACCTGGCCATAGGCACCACGCTTGCCACGGCGGCGAATACGGTCACCAACACGGGGGGACGCATCCAGTCCCAGGCGGGGGCCGTCAGCATCACCGCACGCCAGTTCGTCAACAAGATCGAGATGCTGGATATCCAGCGCGAACTAGTGGACTCCCGCTATACAGGCTACATAGACGGCAAGCAGCCTGCCATCGACTACATCAACGCCACATGGGGCACGCGCCCGTACGACACGCGCGGCATAGAAGACCAGATCTACGTGTATGAAGAGCGGGTCGTCGCCAAGACGCCTTCACCGCAGGTGCTCGCCGGTACCGACATTGCCATCGATGCCCACACCATCACCAATGACCATGGCACCATAGCCGCGAAGAACGACATCCACCTTACGGGAACCACGCTGAACAACACCGGTTCCACGGTCTCGCGCGTCACGCATACCGACCGCATCTACTGGATTCGCCGCGCCGGTGCCGGTGGCAAGGGCACCCCGCAAGCCGCCACGCACGACGATTATCAGGCCATTGCTTCGGTCCCCGCCGTCATCGCGGCGGGCGGCTCGCTTACGGGCGACTTCACCGCCAGCATAGACAACACCAGCATCAAGCACACTGCCGACTACGAAGGCGTTGTTTCCGCCTCCGACGGCCCCCAGCTTCCTCCCGGCGAAGCGGGCGGGCGCGTGGACATGGTTTCCGGCCAGGGCTCGCTGTTCACCAAGGCGCCGCAGGGCAAGTCCTACCTGCTGGAAACCAACCCGCTGATCACCGACATGGGGTTGTTCTACGGCTCCGACTACTTTCTTGGCCGCATGGGCTGGGATCTGGATGCCCACCACCAGCGGCTGCTGGGCGACGCCTTTTTCGAAACCGAAATGGTGCGCCAGCAGATAGCGGAACTGAACGCCCGCAGCGTGACCGCATCCGTGGGTCAGCCCGATGCGGACATGATGCGCACGCTGATGGACAACGCCGTGGCCGCAGGCACGTCCCTGAATCTGGCCGTGGGCGTGGAACTGACGCAGGCGCAACTGGCCGCGCTGGACAAGGACATCGTCTGGCTGGTGGAGGAGGAATACGAAGGGCAGACCGTGCTGGTGCCCAGGGTGTACCTGGCCTCTGCCTCCCGCGCCGAAGTGGTGGGCAGCGGGGCGCGTCTGACCGGCAAGAATCTGGACCTGACCACGGCCACCCTGACCAACAGTGGTGACATCACCGGCGAAACCGCCAGCATTGCCGCCAACGATGTGCTCAATCTGGGGGGCAGGCTGGAAGGGCGCGCCCTGCTGGTGGATGCCAGCGGGGACGTGGTGAACCGCAGCGGCGCCATCCGGGGCGATGATGTGGCCATCAAGGCTGGCGGCAACGTGCTGAACATCTCGTCCACCCGCACGGAACGCCACGATACGGGTCACGAGGAGCGTCTGAACCAGACCGGCACGATTGCCGCCGGATCGTCGCTGCGCATCGAGGCCGGGAACGACATCGGCATCTATGGCGCGCGCGTGGAGTCTCGGGGAACAGCCACCCTGAATGCCGGGCGCGATGTGACGGTGGGCAGCGTGGTGCGCGACGAAAGCGCCAGAAGCACCGGCAAGTGGAAGGCGCAGCTCACCCATCAGGAGGGCAGCGTGGTGCAGGCCGGTGACGCGCTGGACGTGACCGCCGGGCGCGACATCAACGTGCAGGGCAGTTCCGCCAGCGCCGGTGGCGACATGACCCTGGCGGCGGGCGAGCACGTCAACGTGACCGCCGTGGCCGAAACCTTCGACTCCACCTACAAGGGCGGCAGCAAGGGGGGCATGTTCGGCGGTGGCGGTTCCACCACCAAGAGCATTCACAGCGTCACCCACAAGGGGGCGGACCTGTCCGCCGGGGGTGACGTAAGCATCACGGCCGGAACGTCCGGCAGCGGCGATGTGGTCATGCTGGGCAGTTCCGTCCGTGCTGGCGGCGATGTGGATGTTGCCGCCAGCGGCGAACTGGTTGTCGCTTCCGTGGAAAACCAGCGCGAAAGCCACAAGAGTTCTTCCAGCAAGGGCTTGCTGTCCTCATCCGCCAGCAGCAAGGACAACCGCACCACCACGCAGGTGGGCAGCAGCATCACGGGTGAAAACGTTTCGCTGACATCCCGCAAGGACACGGTCATTTCCGCCAGCGCGGTGCAGGCGGAAAACAACCTGACCGTCACCAGCCGGGAAGGCGATGTCCGCGTGGTCGCCGGTCAGGACACGGCATATTCGCGTTCGGAAAAGAGCAAGTCCTCGTTCGGGCTGTGGCTGCACGACAGCGGGCTGGACGTTCAGCGCGCATCGGAAAGCATGCGCAAGGCCGCATCGGAAACCAACGTGGGCTCGCAGCTTTCGGCGGGCAACGACCTGAGCGTCACGGCGGCCAACGACGCCACGGTCGTCGGTTCGCAACTCGGCGCGGGCAATAATGTGTCCATCACGGCGGGGCGCGACGTGAACTTGGTGCCGGGGCGCGAATCCAGCCAGTCCGAGGCGCACAGCAAAACCGTCTCCAGCGGTCTCAACTGGAATTTCAGCGAGAACGAAATCAGCGTCGGCGCGGGCACGAAGTACACGGAAACGCGCGACAAGTTCGCGGGCCAGTACAATCAGGGGTCCGTGATCAGCGCCGGGAACGACGTCACCCTTACCGCGCAGCGCAACATCAACCAGATTTCCTCGCACGTGGAAGCCGACGGCGACGTCACCATGACCGCCGGGCAGGACATCCACCTTGGCGCGGCCAAGGACGTGGAGGAGCTTGACCGCTTCGTCCGCGAGGCCGAGACCGGGGTGAAGCTTGCCGCCCGGCAGAGCGTCACCTCCGCCGTGCGCCAGCTTGCCGAACTGCCCACCGCCATGCAGGCGGGCAAGGGCAGCGACGCGGCCAGGTCCATCACCGCCGTCAGCGCGGCCATGCGCTCCATTGCCGCCGTGCAGAGCGCGCTGAGCGTATCCGCCAGCGTTTCTGCCACGGCGGGGCTTTCCGTCAGCCAGAGCACGGAGCACACGTCCACCACCACGCCGATCGTTTCGACCGTAATGGCGGGCAACGACGTGGACATGCAGGCGGACCGGGACATCACCATCCAGGGCGGTCAGGTTGCGGCAGGCCACGACGTCTCGCTGGATGCCGGGCGTGACCTGACCGTGGAATCCGCCACCGGGGGCACCACCTACGACACCAGCAGCATGTCCGCCTCTGCGGGCGGCGGGGTGAAGGCCAACTTCGGCGCCAACGGCATGGGGGTGGGGGTGAACATCTACGCCTCGGTCGGCGGCTCCGGCAGCGACTACGAGGCCATCTACCACCGCAACGCCGCCGTGGCGGCCCAGAACGACCTGACCACCAAATCCGGCGCGGACACCACCATCGCGGGCGCGCGGGTGCAGGGCAACACCGTCACCATGAATGTCGGCGACGACCTGGTGGTGGCCAGCAGACAGGACGAAAGCGACGGCGGCTCGCACTCGTTCGGGGTGTCCGCCGACGTGATGATCGGCCTTGGGGCCTCCGGCAGCCTGTCCGGCAATGTCGGCAAGGGCGAAAGCTCGTCCGGGTGGGTGCGCGAACAGACCGCCATCATCGGCAAGGAGAAAGTGGACATCCGCGTGGAGGACAACACCCACGTGGAAGGCGCGGTGATCGCCGCCGAAAACGGCAACCTGAAGCTGGACACCAACACCCTGACCTACAAGGACATTCAGGACCACGACAAGGCCAGCAACATCAACATCGGAGTATCCGTCAGCGGCAGCTACGGCGGGGGCGGCTACTCCACCCAGAAGAGCTGGGGCGAGTTGCTGGGCACCGACAGCGGGGGCGGCAAGCCGACCACGGGGGCCGCAGGGTCCAAGGACGGGGACAACAAGGACGGCGACAAGTTCCAGGCGGTGCCAACCGCCGCGACCATCGACTATTCCGCCCGGGACCGTCGCCAGGTCAACCGGGCCACCATCGGCGAAGGCACCATCATCATCCGCTCCAATCCCGACGCCGGGCTGGAGGGCCTGAATCGCGACCTTGCCCGTGCGCAGGAGATCACCAGGGACTCCGAAACCGTGGTGTCGGTGTACATCGACCCGGCGGTGCTCAGGGAGATCAAGGATGGGTTCGGAGGGATAACCGGTGACCTGAAGAAGATCGCTGCTGCCGTAAAAAAAGCCCTGCCCGATGGGGCGATTGCGAAGAGTCTGGATGCCCAGGTCAAGCTGGCGGACCGGCTTGAGGCACAAGGACTTTCCGCGCAGCAGGCAGAAGAGGTCAGCACAAAGAATCCGTATGCCGCAAAGGTGGTTGCGGAGCTTTCCGCGCTGGAAGAGCAATACGGCAGCCTCGAGAATATTCCGGACGCTGAAGCCGAGAAGGTCTTCTCTTCCCTTCGGAACAATCCTGAAATTGCGATAGTGCTTGCGGGTGGCGAAGGCACACAGATCATGGTTTCGCAGGCGCGCGGCTTCCTTGTCCGGTTGCTGGGGGTCGTTGCAGGCGCGGGCGAAGCCACGGGAGCCACACTTCGTCTGGTTGACGACCTGTGCAAGTACTCCTTGAGCATGGCGACCGGCGGCGCTGTATTCACCGAAAGCCGGGACCGCGTCGTGGCCATGACGCAAAATGCCGGCGAAGCCATCGCCACGCTTGCTTCATCGCCAATCGACAGCGTGAAACTGATTGGGCAGGCCTACGCCCAGAAAGTTGGTGAAATAAACAACCTCGAAAGTCAGGGGAAGTACGACGAGGCGAATTACGAGCTCGGCAAGCTGTTCTTCGATGTGAGCGCCTCCATCAGCGGCCTTGCCGCAACAGGAAAGCTCGTCGTAAGTCAGGGCAGCAAGCTGGCGACCGTGCTCCGGGAGGTAAAAGGGGCCAAGGCGATTACTGCGAAAGTTGAAGACTTGGCCAGCATTGCCCGCCTTGATAGCAACGTGCAGTTTCTTGAGATATACGGCGAGGTTGTACAGAGGCCCTTGGGCCGGGGCAGCACCGGGCGTTCTACGCCGAATAACCTGCCCGAACAGATTGCACTTAAGGATGCGCTCCTTGACCCACAGAATGGTAAGCGCCTCGGCAATATCAATATGAAGGATTCAAGATGGCCCGGACAAGAAGGCTGGATAAAAATGGAGAAGCGCAATGAAGATATTATAATACACTATGTTATGAATACGGAAACAGGCGCTGTTGATGATTTTAAGATAAAGAGAGGTCGAGATGATAATTGATGTGAAATATACAACAGTGGCTCAGGTTCCTGCCATGCCGAGGATTATGGAAAATGAGCGGACTGATTATGGGTTGCGTCGGGATGGCACGGCATATGGGGTGTACGGAATGATGTTCATCAAGAATAGGGTAGACTATCTTGTGTGCCGCACTGAAGATCTGCCAAGTTTTTTGCCAAGTTGGTTGTTTGATGTGCGAGACTCATCACTTCCATCCGGGTGGAAAATTTGCAATGTTGTCTACGACAAGGGCTATTTCCCATTGTATGAAAAGTTTGGAGTGAGCTGTTTGGTTGGATATGAAGAGCTTGTAACAAATCCAATACACTATGAAGGCATAATAGATCTTGAGGAAGATGATCTGCGCAAATTTTTCCGAATAAAAAACCAAATAGACTTGGAGCTCTACGGAAGGGTTATCTGATTTGCGAAGCGCTTGTAGAGATATGGTGCCCGTTTGTTCAGATTTTCTGCACAGGGATAGTATTTACATGACACTGCCGCGTCAGGCTCAGGTCTGAACGGGCGGCCCCTCCTCCTTCCTCACTTCCCCAACATCTCTTGCACCAGCGCGCCCCACACGAATCCTTCCACCCGGGCTTCCACGTCGTCCGGCAGGGTCCGGAAGAAGTCCAGCCCGGCGTGCTGTTCCACGTGGCGCACGGGTACGGCGTCGCGTGCGGCGGGCCTTCGTCCCGGCGTTTCCTGATCGAAGATGAACGCGGCCACCCGGATGGGCGCGGCGCTGCCCTGCGGGGCGGGCACGGCGATGTTGCGCCAGTATCCGCTGGGGGGGGGCTCGTCCGCCGCTGGAAGCTTGGCATATTGCGCTCGTACATGATGAGCATTGGCGACTCGACGCAAGGAGAGAGGCCAGGCACGACGAAAATCACTCCCCCCTTCTCTTCCCCACCACATGCGACAACTATATGAATTTTTTTAGAATAATCAGTATGTGGTGGGAAGTGCCCTTGCCGCCATGCGCCCTTCGCGCACGGGAACCGCCCCGGCACACGTGGTGCCGGGGCGGTTGCTGGATTTGCCCCCCGTGGAAGCGCAACGGGGCGGAAGGGTGCGGGCCGGTTGTGGGCAGGTGCGGGAATCGGCGGGCTCCTGCGGGCCACCGGGCGCGCGGGGGGCACCGACATTGGCGGATGGCCGGTCGGCCCGGCAAGCCTGCGGAACCTGTCGCGCCGCAAGCCCCGGCGTGTCGGCCTGTCGGTTATTTCGCCACTTCGCAGGCCTGGGCCAGTTCCTTCATGCCCGCGTCTTCGACGATCAGCTCTTCCGGTTTGTCGGCGGCAAAGTCCGAGGGGCAGTCCAGCACGGCATGCAGGCGGTGGACGTCCAGCGCCCCTTCCCACTTGGACACGACGATGGTGGCCACGCCGTTGCCGATCAGGTTGGTGATGGCCCGCGCTTCGGACATGAAGCGGTCCACGCCCAGCAGGATGGCCAGGGCGGCGATGGGTACGGTTTCCAGGCTCTGCATAGTGGCGGCCAGGGTGATGAAGCCGCCGCCGGTCACCGCGGCCGCGCCCTTCGAGGTCAGCAGCAGAATGAACAGCACGTACAGTTGCGCCCCCAGATCAAGCGGCGTGTTGGTGGCCTGGGCCAGAAAGACGAACGCCATGGTCAGGTAAATGCAGGTGCCGTCCAGGTTGAAGGAGTAGCCCATGGGCAGGGTCAGGCCCACCACGGACTTGTCGCAACCGGCATTTTCCAGCTTCGCCAACATGCGCGGCAGGGCGGATTCGGACGAGGATGTGCCGAGCACCAGCAGGAGTTCTTCCTTGATGTACCGAAGGTACTTCATCAGGCTGAAGCCTGCCCATCTGGCCACGGCCCACAGGATGACAAAGATGAAGATGATGCAGGTCGTGTAGACCCCGGCCATCAGGGATAGCAGTTGCTTGAGGGTGCCTGCCCCGTGTGCGCCAACCACGTACGCCATGGCGCCAAATGCACCGAACGGCGCGAAGTACATGATGTAATGGACGACCTTGAACAGGCCCTTGGAAAACTGGTCGATCCACTGCACCACCACCGTCACCTTCGACCCCAGCGAGGCCATGGCCAGGCCGAAGGGAATGGAGAAGAACAGCACCTGCAGGATCTCACCCTTGGCAAACGCATCCACCACCGAACTGGGGATGATGTTCATCATGAAATCCACGGTGGACATCTTCTTGGCGGCACCGGCGTACGTGGCAACCTTGGATGCGTCCAGCGAGGCCACGTCCAGGTTCATGCCCACGCCCGGCTTGTACACGTTCACCACGATCAGGCCGATGGTCAGCGCAAGCAGCGTCATGGTCCAGAAGTAGAGCATGGTCTTCAGGCCCACGCGGCCCACCTTGCCCATGTCGCCCATCTTGGCGATGCCGACGACCACGGTGCAAAAGATGATGGGGGCGATGATCATCTTCACCATGCGGATGAAGGCATCGCCCAGCGGCTTCATCATCCTGGCGGTTTCGGGCTGCACGATGCCGAACAGGATGCCGGTGACAATGGCGAAGATGACCCAGAAGTAGAGCGACTTGTATATCTTTCTCTTTCCAAACATGCTCAGGCCCTCACCTGGTTGATGGTTATCATTGCTGACCACCATGGCCGGACGGCGAAATCAGGCAGTGGGATGCAGGCGCGTGTCGCGCCGCTGTCGCAGTATTCGATGCCGGGCTGCGCGGACCGCCGCTGGCGCACTCCCGGCCGCCACCACGGGACGGCCGGGAGTTGCATTGCATTCGCGGCTATTCGTAGCTTTGGACAAAGGCGTTGATCCGCGCGCGCGATGTGGCGACACGTTCGCGCAGGCTGATCTTGTAGGCTTCCAGGTCGGCGATGGGAGTCCGGGCCACACCGGTTTCCATGGCCGCCTTGGCCACGGCCGGGGTTTCCCATTCCAGAACGCGGGGGTCCAGGGGCTTGGGGATGATGTAGTCGCGCCCGAAGGTCATCTCCTTCACGCCGTACATGTCGCAGATGGCCGTGGGCACGGGCTCCTTGGCCAGGGCGGCCAGGGCCTTCGCGGCGGCGATCTTCATGGCTTCGTTGATTTCCGTGGCCTGCACGTCGAGCGCGCCGCGGAAGATGTAGGGGAAGCCCGACACGTTGTTGACCTGGTTGGGGAAGTCGGTGCGGCCGGTGCCCATGATGCAGTTGGGGTTGGCCGCCTTGGCGTCGGCATACGTGATTTCCGGGTCCGGGTTGGCCATGGCGAAGATGATGGGGTTCGGGGCCATGGACCGGACCATGTCCTGACTGACCAGGTCCTTCTTGGACAGGCCCAGGAAGATGTCCGCGCCCTTCATGCATTCCTGAAGGGTGGCGGGCTTGTCCTGCGCGAATTCGGCCTTGTACTTGTTCACGCCGTCGCGGCCCTTGTAGATGAGCCCCTTGGAGTCGAACATGTGGATGTTCCTGGGGTCGATGCCGATGGCCGCATAGAATTTGGAGCAGGCAATGCCCGCCGCGCCGGCGCCCACCACCACAACCTTCATGTCTTCCAGGCGGCGGTTGAGGATTTCGGCCGCGTTGATCAACCCGGCGCCGGAAATGACGGCGGTGCCGTGCTGATCGTCATGAAACACCGGGATGTTCATCTCCGCCTTCAGGCGTTCTTCGATGTGGAAGCATTCCGGTGCCTTGATGTCTTCAAGATTGATCCCGCCAAAGGTGGGTTCCAGGGCCTTGACGATTTCGCACAGCTTGTCCGGGTCGTTGCAGTCCAGGTTGATGTCGTAGACGTCGATGTCCGTGAAGGTCTTGAACAGCACGCCCTTGCCTTCCATCACCGGCTTGCCGGCCAGGGGGCCGATGTTGCCAAGGCCGAGCACGGCGGTGCCGTTGGAAACCACGGCCACCAGGTTGGACCGCCCGGTGTACTGCGCCGCCATGGCCGGGTCCGCCGCGATGGCCTTGCAGGCCTCGGCCACGCCTGGCGAATAGGCCATGGAAAGGTCCTTCTGGTTGTTGCAGGGCTTGATGGGCACCACCTCGACCTTCCCGCGGCGGGGAAACTGGTGATAGTTGAGGGCTTCTTCCTTGGTGAACAGCGCCATGTCGATTCCTCCCTGACAGCGGGGTGGTTAGGGTTCGTACCTGGGCTTGGCGTAGAGTTCCGCGCCGTGGGCGTCGTTGACGACCAGCAGGGGAAAGTCCTTGACCGTCAGCTTGCGGATGGCCTCTGGGCCGAGTTCCGGGTAGGCGATGACTTCCGACGCGGTGATGCGCTGGGAGAGCAGGGCACCCGCGCCGCCGGTGGCGCCGAAGTACACGCCCTTGTGTTCTTGCAGTGCATCGCGCACCTCCTGGCTCCGCTTGCCCTTGCCGATGCTGGCCTTGACGCCGAGGGCGTGCAGGCGGGGGGCGTAGCTGTCCATGCGACCGCTGGTGGTGGGACCGGCGGAGCCGATGGCGCAGCCGGGCGGGGCCGGGGCCGGGCCGACGTAGTAGATGATCGCGCCCTGCAGTTCGAAGGGCAGGCGTTCCTCGTTGTCGAGCGCCTCCATCAGCTTCCTGTGGGCCGCGTCGCGGGCGGTGTAGATGGTGCCGGTCAGGTAGACGACGTCCCCGGCGTGTAGCGGGACCACGTCTTCGTCCCTGAGGGGTGTGGTGAGGTTGTACGTGGCCATCAGAACACGACCTCCTTGGTGCGGGATGAGTGGCACTGCACGTTGACGGCAACGGGCAGGCTGGCGATGTGGCAGGGGTGCATCTCCACCTTCACGTCCAGGCTGGTGGTCTTGCCGCCAAGCCCCATGGGACCGATGCCCAGGTCGTTGATGGCCGCAAGCAGCTCGGTTTCCATGGCGGCCACTTCCGGGTCGGCGTTGCGCACGCCGATGGGGCGGAAAAGGGCCTTCTTGGCCAGGGTGGGGGCCAGGTCGAAGGTGCCGCCGATGCCCACGCCCACCACTGTGGGGGGGCAGGGGTTGGGACCGGCCTCGGCCATGGTGCGCACCACGAAGTCTCGGATGCCGGCCCAGCCCTGGGCGGGCTTCAGCATGGCCACGCGCGACATGTTCTCCGAGCCGCCCCCCTTGGCCATGAAGCGGATCCTCAGGACATCGCCAGGCACAACGTGGGCGTGGATGATGGGCGGGGTGTTGTCGCCGGTGTTCTTGCGCGTCAGGGGGTGGCACATGGACTTGCGCAGATACCCCTTGTCGTAGGCCTCGACCATGGCGTCGCTGAGCACCTGTTCCAGGCTCCCGCCCTCAATCTTCACGTCTTCGCCGTAGTCCACGAAGAACACGGCGGACCCGGTGTCCTGGCACAAGGCCAGTTGGGTGTTGCGGGCAAGGTCGGCATTTTCGATGAGCTGGGCCATGACCTCCTTGGCCGAGGCGGATTCCTCCTCCGCGTGGGCCTTGGTGAAGGCGTCGTAGACGTCGTCCGACAACAGTCGGCAGGCGTCCATGATCATGTCCCGAACCGCTTCGTGGATGGCCTTGGCGCTAATGCTTTTCATGGCAGCATCCCTTGTGCCCTTTGTGTTTGAGAGCGGCTATGACAGCCTTGGGCAGAATGCCCTTGACGGAATGCAGCGCCAGCATGCGGCGCATGATGCCCAACTGGTCCTGCAAGGGAAGGTGCTTGGGGCAGACGTCCTGGCAGCCCAGCAGCCCCATGCAGCCGAACACGCCCTGGTCGTTGCCGATGACGTCGTAGTAGGCGTCGTCGGAACGCAGGTCGCGCGGGTCCATGGCAAAGCGGGCGATGCGCGCGATGGACGCGGCACCCAGAAAGTCCTCGCGCATGCGGGCCGTGCCGCAGGCGGCGATGCAGCAGCCGCATTCGATGCAGCGGTCCAGTTCGAAGATTTCCTCGGCCAGGGCGTTTTCCATCCGCACTTCTTCCGCCGCCGGGTCGAAGGCGGCGTCATTGCCGTGCACCCAGGCTTCTATCCTGGTGCCCACGTCGCGGAACCACGTGCCCGTATCCACGGACAGGTCGCCCAGCAGCTTGAAGACCGGCAGGGGATGCAGGGTGATCTCGGCGGGCAGATCCTTGGTCTGGGTGTGGCATGCAAGGCCGGGGCGGCCGTTGATGACCATGCCGCACGACCCGCAGATGCCGGCCCGGCAGCAGAAGTCGAACTTCAGCGAGGGGTCCATCTCGTCGCGGATCTGGGTAAGGGCGATGAACAGGGTCATGGAGTCGTACTCGTTGATGTGGAACGACTGCATGTGCGGACGGGAATCCGGATCCAGCGGGTTGTACCGGAATATCTTGATGTGCAGCTTGCGGTTCATCTGTTTTTCTCCCCTAGTCCTTGCTCTTGGCCTTGTTCAGATTGTCGATGGCGTCCTGGGGAATGCCGAAGCGCGCCTCGGGCAGTTCGTTGGGGATGATCTTGCCGCCGCCGTAGCCGCGTTCGCCGGGGGGAATCTCGTAGTACGGGGAGGCATCCTCGTAGTTGAGGATGGGCAGGTGGTCGCCTTCCTTCCAGTAGGCCAGGGTGCGCTTCAGCCAGTCCCGGTCGTTGCGTTCGGGAAAGTCCTCGCGCGTGTGCGCCCCGCGCGATTCGGTGCGCATCAAGGCGCCGTAGGCCGTGCACTGGGACAGCTTGATCATGCCCCGCATGCGCAGGGCCGTGGACATTTCGGGGTTGAAGCCGCGGGGATTGGTCTGCAGGGCGATGCCCCCGGCGCGTTCGTGCAGTTCGGCCAGCTTGTCCACGGCCTTCTGCAGGTCCGCGCCGTTACGGAAGATGCCCACGTAGTCCATCATCACCGAGTGCATCTCGTCGCGCAGCTTGAGGGCGCTTTCCTTGCCCTTGCGGCCGGTGACGATGTCCTTGATGCGCTCCTCGAGCGTGCGGCGGGCGTCGTTCATGGCCGCCATGGAGAAGGTGGCCGCGCTGCCCTTGAGGTACTTGACGATCTGCTTGCCCACGTAGCGCCCGGCCACCACGGTTTCGGCCAGCGAATTGCCGCCCAGGCGGTTGAAGCCGTGCATGTCCCAGCAGGCGGCCTCGCCCGCGGAGTACAGGCCCTTCAGCCCGTAGGCGGCGCCATCGCGGTTGGTGCGGATGCCACCCATGGAATAGTGCTGGGTGGGGCGCACGGGGATGAGCTGCTCGATGGGGTTCACCCCCAGAAAGTTCATGCAGATGTCGTAGACTTCGCGCAGCTTGTGGGTGATGTGGTGGACGCCGAGGTGCCGGATGTCGAGCCACAGGTGGTCGCCGTAGGGCGACTTGACCCCCAGGCCCTTGCGCATGTGCTCGGTCATGCGGCGGGAAACCACGTCGCGCGAGGCGAGTTCGGCCTTTTCCGGCTCGTAGTCGGGCATGAAGCGGTATTCGTTGACGTCCAGCAGGGTGCCGCCGTCGCCCCGGCAGCCTTCGGTCACCAGGATGTCCGTGGGCACGGTGCCCGTGGGGTGGAACTGCACGGCTTCCATGTTGCCCATGGGCACGATGCCCGTGTCCAGGGCGCAGATCTGGCCGCCGCCGTCACAGATGACCGCGTTGGTGGTGGCGCTGTAGCAGCGGCCGTACCCGCCCGTGGCGATGAGGGTGGCGGTGGCGAAGTAGGCGCGCAGTTCGCCGGTGCGCAGGCAGCGGGCGATGCACCCCATGCACTGTTCGCCGTCGTGGATGAGCACTTCCGCCTGGGTGCGGTCGTGGATGGTCACGCCGTATTGCAGGCACTTGCTGTCCAGGGTGTTCAGGACGGAACGGCCCGTGCCGTCGGCGGTGTAGCAGGTGCGCCACTTGGCCGTGCCGCCGAAGGCGCGGGCGTGGATGAGCCCGTGCTTTTCGCGCTTTTCTTCGGCCTCGAAGGGCTTGCCGCCCTTGTAGTAGGTGTGCATGCCCGCTTCCACGCGGTTCCACGGCACGCCCCAGTGGGCCACTTCGCGCATGACGATGGGCGCGGTGTCCGCGAATATCCTGGCCACCTCCTGGTCGCAGCCCCAGTCCGAACCCTTGACCGTGTCCAGAAAGTGGACGTCCGGACAGTCGCCATCGCCCATGATGGCGTTGCCCAGCGCGGCCTGCATGCCGCCCTGGGCGGCGGACGAGTGGGAGCGGCGCGGCGGAACGATGGACAGGCAGATGGTGCTGAAGCCCGCCATGGCGGCCTCCACGGCCACGCGTTCACCGGCCAGGCCGGCACCGATGCACAGTACGTCAGTGTAGAAGATCTGCATGGTGTTCCTCGTGCTTAGATGCTCAGCCAGTAGAGCCGGGCAAGGGTAAGCAGGCCGATGCCGACGAACCCGCCCATCATCACGACCTCGGCCCGCTGGTACCAGGCGCGGCGCGCGCTGGAGATGAAGCCGTACTTGATGCCGATACGGTAGAAGCCGATGCCGACGTGCATTTCGGCCATGGGCAGCAGGACCAGGTACAGGGACAGCCAGGTGCCGCCCTGGACGCGCGCCGCGCTCTTGGCGGCGGAGATGGGCAGGTCGGAGAGCACGGTGAAGACGTGCACGGAGGCAAGGACCAGAATGACGATGGCGCTGATCACCTGCACGAGCCACAGGGTGGTGTCCTTGTGGCGCAGCATCCTGCCGTGCGTCACGAAGGCCTTCCACTCGCCCTGTTCGAAGGGCATCTTCCGCGCGGCCAGGATGAAGTGGACGACCATGACGACGAAGATGGCCGGACCGCCGACCTGGGCCATGTAGGTGGCCTCGAAGAAGTGGGCCAGGGCGTTCATGATGGCGGGGCTCAGGACCACGCTGGAAACAAGCAGCAGGTGGGCCCACAGGAAGAGGATGAGCAGCGCGCCGGACGCCACCATGACGAAGTCCAGTCGACCGGCGATCTTGCTTTGATCCGGAACGTGCAGGGTAATCGCGCTCAAGTTCATGGCAATGGCTCCTCGGATACGATCATTTCGTTTGTTCGCGCATGGTGCTCCGGGCTGCTGTTCATCTGCCGGAACCGGAAGGGATGGACCGGACAGCCGTACCTCCTCGTGGTCCCTTTTCCCGACCGGCCGGATGCGGGGCGCGAACCGTGCCGCCCCCTCCACAGCATGGGGCGTACCAAAAATGCGTGCCTGAAATGTGATGTAATGACAGGTCGTTGCGAGGTGCAATGACGGGCGCGCAACGCGCTTTCCTGCGGGGCAGGAAGGAACATTCCTGCCAGATGGGAGAGCGCTGCCCCAAAAAAAAAGCGCGGCAGAATGCCGCGCCGTGAAGGAACCTGTGGATGAGGCTAGTGGGTGGTGATGCCGTACTTCTTGAGCAGGGCGTACAGGCGTGACTGCGAAAGGCCCGAAAGCCGGATGACCTCCCGGACGTTGCCGTTGGTGGATGTCATCAGGTTCTGGAGGTAGCGGCTTTCGGCCCTGGCCAGAACCGCGTCCCTGTATTCCTGCAGGGGTTGCGAGGGGGTGACGTCGCCAGCGCCGCCGTTGGCATCTTCCTGCGTCCTGGCGGCGGAATGCGTCGGCCCCGCGATCCTGGCCCTGGCCACCTTGGCCCGCAGGCCGGGCGGCAGGTGCTGGGGAAAGAGATACTGGTCGAGCTTCGCGGCCGTGAAGGCGTGTTCCAGGGTATGGATGAGTTCCCGGACGTTGCCCGGCCATTCGTAGGCTTCCAGCGTTTCCAGAAAGTCCGTGCTGCACGTCTTGGGTGCCGTTCCCGCACGCGCGCACATGGCTTCGAGGAAGTGTTCGGTCAGCAGCCGGATGTCTCCGGCGCGCTCGCGCAGCGGGGGAAGGTGGATGTGCGAGGCGCGCAGGCGGTAGAGCAGGTCCGACCTGAAGGTGCCAGCCGCGGTCATGTCGTCGAGGTTGCGGTTGGTGGCGGCCACCAGCCGGAAATCGACGCTGCGCTCTTCCCTGTCCCCCAGCGAACGGATGCTGCGCTCCTGCAGGACGCGCAGGAAGTTCTTTTGCACGCTGGGGGGCAGTTCGCCGACCTCGTCAAGGAACAGGGTGCCGCCGTTGGCTTGCAGGATGAGGCCGAGCTGGTCCTTTTCCGCCCCGGTGAAGGCCCCCTTGCGGTGGCCGAACAGGATGGACTGGGCGATGCTTTCGGGCAGGGTGGCACAGTCCACGGTCACGAAGGGGCCGTCCGAGCGCCCGCTGTTCTGGTGGATGGCATGGGCGAAGAGTTCCTTGCCGGTGCCGGTTTCTCCGGTGATCAGCACGTTGGAGTCCGCCCCGGCGAACTGGGCCACCGTGTCCAGAACCCGTGTGAGGGCGGGGCTTTCGCCGATGATCCTGTCCCGGCTCAGCACGGACCACAGCGTGTTGCCGCCCTCCTTGCTGCGCGCGCGCCGATAGTCCAGGGCCCGCTTGAGGGTCAGGGATATCTGTTCGACGCTGTAGCTCTTCTCGATGTAGTCCCAGGCCCCGTTCTTGATGGCCAGTTCTGCGCCTGCCGGGTCACCCATGCCCGTGACGATGATCACTTCCGGCTTCGCGGACATGGCCGTCAGCTCGCCAAGGATGGAAAGCCCGTTTCCGTCCGGCAGCTTCACGTCTAGGAACACGACGTCGAAGGCCCTGGCCCTGGCCATGCCCACCCCGGCGGACAGGGTGCCGACACTGTCGACGTCGCAGCCCATGCGCTTCACCGTCCGGGACAGCACATGGCAGATCGACTCGTCGTCATCGATGATGAGTATTCGCGGCATGGTGCTCCGTGCGCTGCACGCGCGAAGGGGTGCTGTCCAGAACTTCCCGTACTCCCCGGCATATCTCCACCGTGTCGAACGGCTTGCGGAAGAAGGCCGACACCCCGGCCTTTTCCAGGTCCGTCGGCACCCTGTTCAGCAGCCCGTCTCCCTCGAAGCCGCTGCACAGGATGACCGGGATGTCCGGGCGGATCTTGCGGACTCTTCTGATGAACTCCGTCCCGTTCATTTTCGGCATGAGCTGGTCGGTGATGATCAGGTCGTAACTGCCCGGACTTGCGGAAAAGATGTCCAGGGCCTTGGTGCTGTCCAGGCAGCTGGTGACGGTATAGCCCACCCGGCTGAACAGCCTGTGCAGCGAGGCGATGAGGTCGCTGTCGTCGTCAAGGAGCATGATGTGCTCCGTGCCTTCGGGCAGTTCCAGGTGCCGTTCGTGCAGGGTGTGTTCTTCCGATGGGGTGGCGCAGGGCAGCAGGACGTGGAAGGTGGAGCCCTTGCCGGGGGCGCTGGCCACCGTGATGGCGCCGCCGTGCATGGTGACGATGCTCTTGGTCATGGACAGGCCAAGGCCCGTGCCGCCGGACTTCTTGCGCGTGGTGTAGAACGGCTCGAAAATGCGCTTGATGATGACGGGCTTCATGCCCACGCCGTTGTCCGTGACGGAAAGCCGGGCGTACGACCCCACCTGCAACCCCATGGTCCGGGCCTCGTCGTCGTCCAGTTCCACCGCTGCCAACTCCACCGTCAGCACCCCGTTGAAGCCGCGCATGGCCTGCTCGGCATTGGTGCACAGGTTCATGATGATCTGCAGCAGCTGGTCGGGGTCGGCTTCCACCCAGATGTCGTGGTCCTCTATCCGCCTGCGCACCTCGATGCTGGCCGGAATGAGCGTCTGCACGAAGTCCGTGCACTCATGGGCGATGCGGGCCAGGTTGACGGGCTGCCGGGGGGCATCGGCCTTGCTGCTGAAGTTCTTGATCCGCCGCACAAGGTTCTTGCCGCGCTTGGCCGCCTTGGAGATGTGCTCCAGGTCGTCGTGCGCGGGCGAGCCGGGGGGGATGTCCATCAAGGCCAGCGCCGCGCAGGAGGATATGGCGCCCAGCACGTTGCCGAAGTCGTGGGCGATGCCGCCCGCGAAAATGCCCACCGCCTCCATCTTCTGGGCCTGCATCAGCTCCCGCTCCAACTGGCGCCATGGCTTGAGAATGGAGTTGATCATGATCAGGCTGATGGGCGCGACCACGAAAACCAGCAGCAGAGCGACGCCCGTGCCCACGGTGAAGATGGCGCGCCGGTGGATCTTGGTGAAGATGTCCGAAAAGGTCTGCTGGTCCCGGTTGATGTCGTCTATGTACAGGCCGGAGCCGAGCCAGAAGTCCGTTTCGGGAATGAGCAGTGCGTACACCAGCTTGGTTCTGCGAAACGATTCCCCGGGCTTGTAGAAATTGTACTGCACGAAGCCGCCGCCGGAGATGGCCTTTTCGGTAAGCTCCCTGATGTATTTCGTGCCCGTGTCGTCTTCCGTCTCCAGACGTTGCTGTCCCTGGAAATCTGGAAATATGGGATGCGCGACGTTTGTTCCGTTGGTGCTGTAGGCAAAGAAGTATCCGTTGTCGTCGTATTTTGCGTGGTTGACGATATTTTGGACGGCTCGTTCCTTGCTCTCGTCGCTGTACTTTATGATTTCCGCGATGGAACCCGTCATGGATTGCACAGAAGTCCTGAGGGTGCGGCGCATGTTTTCGAGCATCATCTGCCTGGCCGCAATCTGCGTTTCTTCCAGCGTCTTGTTGATGTAGAAGCTATAGACAAAGCTGATGGCGGTGGCGAACACGATCATGAACACGACAAGCAGCGCTATCCGGCTGATGACGGAATAGCTGAGCAACGGAATGTATTTCTTGATGCTGCGCATGTGGTCGTTCTGCTTCTGGTTGCGATGCCGCGCGTGAAATTCCTGCGGCTATACCTAGTCGAGCATGCCCCCGGCCACAAGGGCGCGGGCGGTTTGTGCGCCACGCCTGGCGTATGGTCCGATGCCGCAGACATTCCGGCAAGGAACGGCCCTCTCGTGCGTTCGGGGGGCTTTCTGCCAAAAACGCTTACAAGTACCGTGCCGGTGGTGCATGCCGGACGGGTTTTGATAGAATATTTTTTATTTCAAGATATTGCGAAAGCGCACCGGGCCGGGGGGCAGAGATCGGCGTGTGCATTCCTGCCGGACAGGAAAGTGTTCCCGCCATCCGGGAAATCGACCCTCAGCCGGTCCTACCTTCGATTTTAGTGGTTGTATTCTGGCGCATTGCAAAACGGGGCTCGCTGGCATGTCCGGTGCATTTGTCCCCGGACGCCCTCCCCCGGGCCTGGGCGCACTTTCGCGGCCGCCCGGCCCCTCCGGACCTGACCTTGTCCGGTCAGGCCAGCCATGACCGGAGTTGGCCGGACCACGATTCATGACCGCAATCGACAGGAAGGAACCATGCCGAATACCATCCTCGAAAAGAAACAGCTTATTCCGGACCAGACCTCCAAGCTCGTCATCCACGCGCCGGACATCGCGGCCAGGGCGCAACCGGGGAACTTCGTCATCCTGCGTGTGCACCCCAAGGGCGAGCGCATTCCCCTGACCATCGCCGACGCCGACCCGGAAAAGGGCACCATCACCATCGTCTACCTGGTCCTTGGCAAGACCACCGCCATGCTCGAGGAACTGCAACAGGGCGACGACATCCTGGACCTGTGCGGCCCCCTGGGCAAGGCCACCCACATCGCCCGCATGGGCACGGTCATCTGCGTGGGTGGCGGCACGGGCATCGCGGCCATGCACCACATCGCCAAGGGCCACCACGAGGCGGGCAACCGGGTCGTGGCCATCATCGGTGCCCGCAGCAAGGATCTGCTGCTCTTCGAGGACGAGCTGAAAGTGTTCGCCGACGAGGTGCTTGTGTCCACCGACGACGGCAGCTACGGCCACAAGGGGCTGGTCACGGAACTGCTGCAGCAACGCCTGGAACGGGACCAGGGCGTGGGCGAGGTGGTGGCGGTGGGGCCGGTGCCCATGATGGCCGCCGTGGCGCGCACGACCAAACCCTTCGGGGTCAAGACCACCGTGTCGCTCAACTCCATCATGGTGGACGGCATCGGCATGTGCGGTGCCTGCCGCGTCAGCGTGGGCGGAAGCACCAAATTCGCGTGCGTGGACGGCCCCGAGTTCGACGGGCACGAGGTGGATTTTGTGGAGCTGGGCAAGCGGCTGAATTTCTTCAAGACCCTGGAAGGGCAGAGCATGGCCCGCAGGCACGAATGCAAGTGCGCGGAAGCAGAGGGCAAGAAGCAGAAGAAGGCGCTTGCCCCGCGCGTGCCCATGCCGCACCAGCCCGCGGAGCAGCGGGTGCACAATTTCGACGAGGTGGCCCTGGGCTACAGCATGGACATGGCCGTACAGGAGGCGCAGCGCTGCCTGCAATGCAAGAAGCCCCAGTGCGTCAAGGGCTGCCCCGTCGAGGTGCCCATTCCCCGGTTCATCGCGGCGCTGGCCGAACGGAACGTGGAAAAGGCCTACAAGATCATCAAGAGCACCAACAGTCTGCCGGCCATCTGCGGGCGCGTCTGCCCGCAGGAAAGCCAGTGCGAGGGCGGGTGCGTGCTGGGCGCCAAGGGCGAGCCGGTGGCCATTGGCCGCCTGGAACGTTTCGTCGCCGACGAGTTTTTTCACCGCGATGCCTGCGACCTCATTTCCGACAGGCCGCAATGCCCGCTCATCGATCCCGCGAAAAAGGTGGCCTGCATCGGTTCCGGCCCCTCGTCCCTGACCGTGGCGGGCTACCTGGCCTCGCGCGGGTGCAAGGTGACGGTCTACGAGGCATTGCACGAACTGGGAGGCGTGCTGGTCTACGGCATTCCGGAGTTCCGGCTGCCCAAGAACAAGATCGTGGCCAAGGAGGTGAACGCCCTGCAGGAACTGGAGGTGGAGTTCGTCCGCAACGCCGTGGGCGGCAAGACGTTCGGCATCCGCGACCTGTTCGCGCAAGGCTGCAAGGCCGTGTTCATCGGTGTGGGTGCCGGGCTGCCCCGGTTCATGAACGTGCCCGGCGAGAACCTGAACGGCGTGTTTTCGGCCAACGAATACCTGACAAGGGTCAACCTTGGCCGGGCCTACGACTTTCCGCACTTCGACACGCCCATCATCCGGGGCCGCAACGTCACCGTCTACGGCGGCGGCAACGTGGCCATGGATGCCGCGCGCACTGCCCGACGCCTGGGGGCGGAATCGGTGCGCATCGTGTACCGGCGCACCGTGGATGCCATGCCCGCCCGGCGCGAGGAGGTCGAACACGCCATCGAGGAAGGGGTGATCATGGAATGCCTGGCCGCGCCCCTGGAATTCTTGCCGGGGCAGGACGGCAACCTGGGCACGGTGCGCTTGCAGCGCATGGAACTGGGCGAACCGGACGCCTCGGGGCGGCGCAGCCCCAGGCCCGTCCCGGATGACGTCTACGAACGGGACACGGACCTCGCGGTCATTGCCGTGGGCACCCGTTCGAACCCCGTGCTGCTGGAGAACGAGCCGGGCCTTGCCCTGAACAAATGGGGCTATATCGAGGTGGACGAGCACACCGGCGAGACGAGCATGCCCAACGTGTTTGCCGGGGGCGACATCGTCACCGGCGCCGCCACGGTCATTCTGGCCATGGGGGCCGGGCGCCTGGCAGCCAAGGAGATGGCGCGTCGGCTGGGTTGCTGATGCCTGCCGCGCCGGGCGGGCTCATGTTCGCCCGGCGCTTTTCCGGTAGGGGTTTGCCCGTCGTCCGGAGAGAGCCTGGGCAGGGGGGCTTGCGACAGGACGGCGTGGTTCCGGTTCGAGAGCGTTTTCGTACGTCCGGAGCGGGGCCACGCCGTCCTGCCGCGCCCGGTCCCATTCTGCCTCATGTGACCCCGGACAGACCCGCACCCCGCAATCCCGTCGTACCGTGCCCCGCGCCCGTTCCGTCTTCCCCGATACGCCGCGCAAGGTCGCCGCGCGCGGCATCCATGGGTGCACGACAGGACATGCGGACTGCATGCCGGGGAACGCATCGTTGCGGTCATATTGTGAAACATTCGTGCAAAATGTTGACAGGAGCGCGTAACAATGTATGTGCATCAGTAAGTTGTACAACCTGCCAATAAAATATCGAGGTTGATATGGATGACATGTTCAAGCAGGCGCTGGAGCTGGTGAAGGCGCAGGCAACCGTCCGCGCGATGACTGCCGATGAAATGACCAGTATGGTGAATGCCCTTGCCAGAAGCCTTCAGGCCCTGTCGCAGCCCGTTGCGGAGCCCGCAGGGGTGGCCCCAGCCGCCGCTGCGAAGGCGGACGCTGCGAAGTCCATCAGGGAAACAGCCGTCACCTGTCTTGAATGCGGCAAGGTGTTCAAGATCATCACGGCCAAGCATCTTGCCTTGCACGGTCTGGATGCCGATGCCTACCGCGAGAAGTGGGGACTGAAGAAGGGCGCCCCGCTTGCCTGCAAGGCGCTTGTGCGGGCCCGTCGCAAGAAGATGAAGGAAATGCAGCTCTGGGAGCGCCGCCGTGCCGCCGCAGGCTCGAAGGCCAAGGCTGCCGAAGCGGCAGTGGCCACGGGCACGGTCGCCACGACGGCTCCGGGCAAGCCCAAGGCAAAGGGCAGACCGAAGAAGGCATGACACGCGGGCAATGGCCCGTGCGATGAAAAAGGGGGCGGCAAGCCCCCTTTTTCATCGTTACCGGGTTTCCATGTTCCTGGCCGGGGGGGCTGGTCCTTCCGGGCGCGCCGCAAACCGGGCGCAAGCCGGGCCTCGTGACGGTACGGTTTGCCCGGCAATGCAGGCGTGTCGACTGGTTGTCGATGCCCGCTTGAGCCTGCGCAAGGCTTGCGGTAGGACAAGAATGTTCCTTTCGCCGTGGGCGTTTTCAAGCGTCCGTGGCCATTCCCGCAACCCCCGTCGCGCCATGCCCCGCACCCGTTCGGTCCACACTCACACGCCCCGCACCTTTGCCGTGGGCGACATCCACGGCCACCGCGACCGGCTGGAGGCGCTGCTGCGCCGCCTGCCGCTGGACCGCGAGCGGGACACCGTGGTGTTTCTGGGCGATTACCTGAACCGGGGGCCGGACAGCAAAGGGGTGATCGACCTGCTGCTGGCGTTGCAGCGCACCTGCCCGGGCGCCGTCTTTCTGCGCGGCAACCACGAACAGACCCTGCTGGACTACGCGGATACGGGCGACGCGGATCTGTTGCAGCTGTTGCGTTTTCTGGGGGTGGAAGCCACGTTGCGCAGCTATGGTGCCGATGCCCCGCACCGGCTGGCCGGACTGGCCTGCCTGCCGCCGGAGCACGCGGCCTTTCTGCGCGGACTGGCCTTTGCGCACGAAACGCCCACCCACGTCTTCGTGCATGCCGATCCGGGCCTGGCCGGCGATCCGCGCAGTGAACCCCAGCGGCTGGACAGCCGCCGCCTTGTGCGGCGGGACATGGCTCCGCACGACCATATCGGCGGCCGCACCGTGGTCTTCGGGCACACCTCGTTCGCCACGCCCCTGGTGGCCCCCGGACGCATCGGCATCGACACCGGTGCGGGCGGCGGACACATGCTCACCGCGCTGGAACTGCCCGCCCTGCGTTTCCACCACGCCTGAAGGGCGCACCCCCCTGCATCGCACGCAGTGCCCGGCGGCACGCGCCGCTTCCGCAACGGGGCGCGCTGGCCCCATCGCCGCCCGTTTCCGCGCGCGGCAGTGTCAGGACCGGGGGGGGGCGCCCCGTCTTGCCAGTTCCGCCAGTTTCGCCAGTTCCGTCAGTCCCGCCTGTCCCGCAATGCCTGTGCATCCTTGGTGTCGTATCGGCCGGACAGGAAGGCCCGCGCGAACAGCGCCGGTGCGTCGTCATCGGTCATGGCCGCGTCCAGCAGGCGGGTGTAGCCCAGCAGCCGCCCCAGCAGTACCAGCCGTTGCCGCACCACTCCGGCGGGTTCACCGGACAGGGTGGCCGTGAGCAGATCGTCCACCGCCGCCGTGAAGAACCCTGCCCCGGCCAGCACCTCGCGCATGAAGGCGATGCGCCGCACCCGCCGCGTCCCGCCCGTGCCGCCGCCCTTGAACCGGAAACGGATGTGGTTTTCGCGCGGGTTGTCGGTGCACAGCGCGTCCAGCATGGCGAAGTGGTATTCCACCCGCGCGTTGAGATTGCAGTAGTCGCGCGAGACCAGCGCATAGTTGAATTCCCCCACGGGCCGCTCGCCGCGCCCGTCCAGCAGCGCGCGCGACAGCAACCCGGCGGGCACGCCGCCCTCGGGC
>NZ_VSMK01000010.1 GCF_011682075.1 Nitratidesulfovibrio liaohensis | reverse complement strand
TCTGGCCGAAGCCCTGCGCCGCGCCCTGTCGGGCCTTGGGCGCGACCTGGCTCAAGCCCTGCGCGGCCTGGGGACCGGGCAGGCCACGCTGCCGTCCGACTTCTGGCATCGCCACCCGCCCATGCTGCGCCCCCTCACCGGCTATCTGCACATGTCCGTGCAGAACGCCGACGCCACTCCCGCCGCCTGGGCCGAGGCCCTGGCCCTGGTGGAGGCCCTGGCCACCCTTACGGCCTGATTCGCCCCCCTTCGCCCGTCCTCTCCCTTCCTCTCCCGTCCTGACTACCCTAGCCGGTTCAAATTGGCCCACCGGGGCCCATCCGCATGCCGCGCCATTGCGGCGCGTTGTCTGCCGCCCTGCCCATCGCCTTTCGCCCCGCCCCACCCGACCATCAAGAATGGTCAGGAATTGCAAATGCACCTGGCACACCCTCAACACTCGCACGGCAGCCCTTGCCGGGCCAGCCGCCCGATCACGCATGTAACCACCTGAAATCATGCTGCGTAGAGTTTTGGAACGGTCCTTGTACTCCAATGGCTGCAAGGAGCCCCGGCATGCATATTTTTCCCTTTCTTCCCGAGACCGAAAAGGCGCCGTCCGATGTGACGCGGCGCCCCAAGGTCACTGCCAGCACCCTCGACTTCGCTTCCGTGCTCGCGGACAAGGCGAGCCCGCGCTCCCTCTCAGGCGCGGGCACCACCGCCCTCCGCACCGCCGCCACAGCGGCCATGGAAGCCAAGGGCAAGGTGCGCAGGGGCGAGGACGGCGGGGTGCTCACCGCGCCGGGGCAGATCAGCCTTTCCTTGCAGGACGTCATCGCGCTGCGGAACCAGTTGGAAAAGAGCGGCGTCTCGCCCGACCGGCTGGAACGCCTCACCCAGATGGCCTCCAGCCCCGGCAACTACTCGCTGGGCCAGATCATTTCGGCCCTGCGCAAGGATGGCCCCTATGCCAACCTGAACGCAGACGGCACCGCCACCACCTCCCTGAGCGGCAACCAGCGCCTGGACGCCAAGCAGTTCCTGCAAAAGATCGGCATGCTGCCCGAAGAAGCGGACGGCATGCTGGCCCAGATGGACGCGGGCAACACCGACGCCGTGTGGAAGGCCGTCAGCAGCAAGCTGACCAGCAAGACCGAGGGCGACGCCATCGACGTCAACGTGGCGGAACTGGAGGCCATGGCCAAGGGCCTGCGGCTGTCGCCCGAAGTGCTGGCCGCCATGAAGACGCTGTTCGGCGGGCAGACCGAAATTTCCACCACCGCCGCCGGGCTCAAGTCGGTACTGGTGCCCGCCGGGCAGGAAATGGCCGCACGCGAACAGGCCGACCGCAACCTGGCCTCGGCCCTTGGTTCCGCGCTTGATCCGGTGTTGCAGGCGGCCAAGAAATCCGCCGAACGCATCGAACAGGCCGACCGGCGCGGTGACCGCGCCGCCCAGCGCAGCAAGGTGCTGATCCGCGAAGCCGCCACCGGCAAGGGCAACGGCAGCGGCATGGCGCCCGCGCTGGACGCCGAACGCCACGATGGCGGATCGGCCAACGCAGGCAAGACCCGCCAGTCGGGTCTGATGCGCACCGGGGGCAGCGCGCAGGAACATGGCGGTCCGTTGTCCGACCCGCGCCACGCCGCCGTGCAGACAGGCGATGCCATGCAGCAGAACGTGTCCCCGCACAATGGCAACGGGGGCAACAACGGCCAGCAGGCGCAGGTGGCGCAGGGCAATGCCCAGGCCCAGGCCTTCGGACTGGACAAGCAGTCATCGCAATCTGGCGGCGGCAAGGGTTCCGCCGGGCAGCAGGACCAGCACGGTCGGCCCGCTTCCGGCGGCAGCAGCGACCCGTGGGCCGAACTGCTGCGCAAGATCGACGTCAGCCCGTCCCTCAGCGGCGCGGCCCAGAGCATGGCCGACGTTTCGGCCAGCGCCGCCAATGCGGCGGGCGCGGCCCAGCGCCAGGGCCAGGCCCTGACCCCCTATCTTTCCGAACAGGCGGCGGCCCAACTCGAGCGGGGCATTCTTACCTCCATGCAGGACGGCACCCGTCAGCTGACCATGAAGCTCGACCCCGGCGAACTGGGCAACGTGACCGTGACCCTTTCCGTGCGCAACGGAGAGGTCAACGCCACCATCCGCCCCGACCGCACCGAGACCGCACAGGCCATCAACGACCAGTTGCATGTGCTGCGCACCGCGCTGGAACAGCAGGGGCTTAAGGTGGACCGGCTGGAAGTGCAGACCCAGTTGCAGGACAACTCGTTCTCGCAGGCCTGGCAGGATACGGCCCAGCACAACGCCAGCCAGGAACAGCAGACCCGCAACGCGGAGCGCGAACGCTACCGCCGCCTGCGCCGTCTTCGGGACGGGGGCGACGGCGGGGTCGGCGACTCCGGCATGCAGGCCGTGGACACGGCGGCTGCCGCGGGGCGCCCGGCAACCCTTACCGCCTCCGGGCTCGACATCATCGCATAGGAGGCCACCATGGCAGCCAGCCCCGTACTCGGCCAGGCCGAGCAGACGTTCAACAACTACCTTGGTGCCAAGACCAAGAACGACGAGTTGGACAAGCAGGCGTTCCTGAACCTGCTGGTGGCCCAGCTGAGCCATCAGGACCCGCTGAACCCCATGGACGACAAGGAATTCGTCGCCCAGTTGGCGCAGTTCACCAGCCTTGAACAGCTCACCAACATCTCCACCGGCATCACCGACCTGAACGCCAGCGCCAAGCAGCAGCAGATGTCCGCCGCAGTGGGCTACATCGGCAAGGAAGTGACCGCCAGCGGCTACGAGATCAGCAAGACCTCGCAGAAGGACAGCACCGGCGCAACGGTAAACTCCGTCAGCACGGTGTACTTCACGACGCAGGAACAGGTGAGCAACGGCTACATCAACATCTACGACAGCCAAATGAACCTGGTGCGCACGGAACTGATGGGTGCGAAGCAGCCCGGCACCTACCAGTACAAGTGGGACGGCAAGGATTACCAGGGCACCATAGTTCCGGACGGTGTCTACGCGGTTGCCATGTACGGCGAAGGTACGGACGGCAAGTCCGTGTACATCACCACCCAGGTTTCCGGCCAGGTGTCGGGCGTGGTCAAGGTGGACGGCGAACCCTACCTGAGCCTGGCGGACGGCCGCCACATAGCCTTCAGCAACGTCTCCGAAATCGTGGCGCCCAACACCAGCACCGGTGGCAACGACAAGGACGACGGTTCCGGAGATGATTCCGGAGACGATTCCGACAGTGGCACGGACAGCGACAGCTAACCCCCTGCGGAACGAGAGCACGCACACTACACCCCCACGGGGGTGCATGGACACAGGAGGTCGATCATGAGTGTCACGGCAAGTATGTGGACCGGCGTTTCGGGACTGCTGGCCCACGGCGAGAAGATGAACGTTCTCGGCAACAACATCGCCAACGTCAACACCGTGGGCTTCAAGGGCTCGCGCATGGACTTCCAGGACTTCATCAACCAGGACGTCTACAGCGCGGCCGGGGTGAGCCAGGTTGGCCGGGGCGTGTCCATCGGCGCCATTTTCGGCGACTTCAGCCAGGGCGCCTTTGAAACCACCAACGAAGCAACCGACCTTGCCATCGGCGGCAAGGGCTTTTTCCAGGTGCGGCCCAAGGGGCAGGAAACCTCGTACTACACCCGCGCGGGCAACTTCCGCTTCGACAACGACGGCTACCTGGTCGATCCGCACGGCTACGTGCTGCAAGGCTGGGAAATAGAAAAGGCCCGCCCCTCGCTGTCCACCTCCACCGCGCAGGTGACCACCACCACCTCGCAGATCAAGGGGGCGGGGTCGCCCAAGGACATCAAGCTCGACGGCTTCACCGCCGAGCCGCAGCACACGTCCACCATCACCTCTGCCCACAACCTCGACGCGCGCGACGGCGGCGACAAGTCGGTCAACGCCGCCAACCCGTTCTTCTCGGTATTCAACAACTGGGACGGCTCCGCCGACACGCCGCTGGCGGACAGCCGCTTTGCCTACCAGACCACCATCAAGGTCTACGACGAAGGCGGCACCTCGCACGAACTGACCGTCTACTTCGACCAGGTGGCCACCGACACGGTGGCGGGCGCGGCCAGCGGCAAGCGCTACTGGGAATACATGGTCACCATGAACCCCTCGGACGACCTGCGCTCTGTCAACGGCCAGAACTTCGCGGGCACCTCGGCGGCGGGCATCCTGATGACCGGCACGCTGACCTTCGACACCTCGGGTCAGCTCACGGACATGACCGCCTTCACCATCGCCAGCGGTGCCACCGGTTCACTGAAGGACATGAACAACTGGGTGCCCACCACCTTCTCCAACAACGGCTACCCGCTGTTCGTGGCCAACTTCTCGGGTGTCTCCAACGCCAGCTACACCTCGCCCACGGTGCCGCAGGAAGCCGAACCGTACCTGATGGAACTGAACTTCGGCCTGCGCAACCTCAGCAACACCTGGGCCAGCGCGCCTGCCAGCGCCGCCGCCATCGGCAGCAACGCCAGCAGCCTCGGCGGCCTGGGGCCGCAGGGCGAACGGCAGTCCACGGCCATGACCAGCTACGGCGGCCCGTCTTCCATGATCTTCCAGAAGCAGGACGGCTACACCTTCGGCTTCCTGCAGAACATCACCGTGGATCAGGACGGCGTGGTACACGGGCGGTACTCCAACGGGGTCATCCTGGACCTGTACCAGATCACCCTGTACGACTTCACCAGCCCCACCAACCTGCGACGCGAAGGGGGCAACCTGTTCTCCGAAACGCGCGCCTCGGGCGACGCGCTGGCGGGTCCGGCCAATGCCAACGGGTACGGCTCCATCAACTCCAACTCGCTGGAACAGTCCAACGTGGACCTTGCCCGCGAATTCGTGCAGATGATCACCACCCAGCGCGGCTTCCAGTCCAACAGCAAGGTCATCACCACCACGGACACCATGCTTGAAACCGTCGTGAACATGAAGCGTTAGCGACGGATCATGATCGACCGGCGGACGCGGGCCCGAACCCGCGTCCGCAACGTGTCGGCGGCGGCGCGCCCCAAGCGTGCCCCCCGCAAAACATCCCGGTCTGCCCATGCAAAAGGGCGGATCGGGATGTCTTGCATCGACGGCATGGCCCCGGAATGGCCGGATAACCGGCCGATGCTCGGTTCGGGGCGGGCACTGCCAGGGATGATCCGGAGCGGACGGCGCTTACGGTGTCTGGCGAGCACAGGGCCATGCCGCAGCGCGGAGGCTGGCGGGCAGATCTACCCTGCCGGACACCCCAAGCCAGTGCGCCAGCGGACGGGACATCCGAAACGAATGAAAGACGGGGGGAACGGAAGGAATCCGCGCGGGTGGTCAGGCAATGTGTGCGGACGGTTGGGCACCACGAGCGGACAACCGATATCAAATGTACGACCAATCAACATCAATGAATGCGCCTGAGCTCAGGGTGTGCCACCCCGCCGCCAGCCAAGGCACCGCGCGGACGGAGCGCCACGCCGGGAGGGAGCGTACGCCCCGGCACCCGACATGCGCATGGCGTCGCAAGTCCGACAACGGTTGGCAGTACCGCAAGAGGGCCGTCACCGGTCGTGACCGTCAGGGCGTTACCTTATGCGCAGCCAGGTCGCGCTTGACCGTGTCATGCCACGCAACCGGATCGCCACAGGATCCCATCCGGCCACGCGACTGGCAGCACGACTGGCCAGCCCGGCAACCGGGCATGGAACGGAGCGGCGGTGGGCAAAACCCGCCGCCGCTCCCTAGAATTGCCGGTTGAGCAGCCCGCCAAGGGTCATGCCCCCATCCTTGCCGACGCGCAGCACCCCTTCGGGCGGTATGCGCATGAGCACCTTGTTGCTGTTCTTTTCGGACACCTCGACCTGCACCACACCCTGGTCGTTCACGATCTCGAACTTCAGCGCGGCGCCCTTGGCTTCAAGGGTGCGCGAAAGGTCGTCCAGCGAACTTTCAAGCTGCTGCATGTCCACGTTGTCCGTTTCCGCGGATCGTTCGTCCCCGGTCGGCTGCCATTCCGCGAGAGATGGAGAAGTGGCGGATGAGGATGCGGCGGCCAAGCCGCGTGCCGGGGGGCGCTTGATATCCGATCCCGCGGACGAACCTGCCGTTACCGCCTGGATTTCGTCCAGCAGCATCATGGTTCCTCCTCGAGGCGACATTGCCTCCCCCGGAAACATCGTCTCACACTCCTTATCGGCAGATTGCGCCGCCGGATTAGGGTGCGGCCCGGCCCGTGCGCAGGGGATGCAAAAAATTCCCCCGCCACGCCCCAGCGCCGCACAGCACCCCGCAAGCCCTGGGAAAATTTTGGCATGGGCGCGTCGGCAACCGGGCACGGGGTGTCTAGAGTTTTGCTAACACTTTACCTTTCTTTGCAAAAAATACGTTGGCATCAACATTGCTTAATGATGACCAGACAACCCGAAGGAGGTTCACCACATGTCTTTGGTCATCAATCACAACATGATGGCGCTGAACGCCTCTCGTAACCTGAACGAGAGCTACGGTCGCCTGGCAACGTCCACCCGCCGCCTTTCCTCGGGTCTGCGCGTGGGCACTGCGGCCGACGACGCCGCAGGCCTCGCCATTCGCGAACTGATGCGGGCAGATATTTCCACCATGCGTCAGGGCATCCGCAACGCCAACGACGCCATCTCGATGATCCAGACCGCTGACGGCGCGCTGCAGATCATCGATGAAAAACTCATCCGCATGAAGGAACTGGCCGAACAGGCGGCCACGGGTACCTACAACTCCGACCAGCGTCTGATGATCGAATCCGAATATCAGGCCATGGCCTCGGAAATCACCCGTATCGCCAACGCCACGGACTTCAACGGCATCCACCTGCTGGACGGCACCCTTTCGGGCACGCACAACGGGTCGGGGCTGCGGCAGACCGGCGAGCTGAAGATCCACTTCGGCACCGGCAACGACTCGAACGAAGACTACTACTACATCAAGATCGGCGGGGCCACGGCATCGCAACTGGGCATCGGCAACGCGTCCGCCATGGGTGTCGCGGCCGGGGGCTACACCATCTCCACCCAGTCGGCCGCCCAGAACGCCCTGACCGCCCTTGACCAGGCGATCATCTCCAAGGACAAGATCCGCGCGGCGCTCGGCGCCCTGCAGAACCGTCTGGAGAACACCATCAGCAACCTCACCATCCAGGCGGAAAACCTGCAGTCCTCCGAGTCGCGCATTTCCGACGTGGATGTGGCCGAGGAAATGACCGAGTTCGTGCGCAACCAGATTCTCACGCAGTCCGCCGTGGCCATGCTTTCGCAGGCCAACTCGCTGCCGCAGATGGCCATGAAGCTCATCGGCGGCTAAGCCGCCTCGTTCACGGCGTAACGCCGCGCATCAACTGGCGAAGGTTGACCAAAGACAACAGGACCGGGAAGGAACGGCCTTCCCGGTCATTGTCTCCATCTCAGCCCTCGCTGCGCGACTCCAGCTCTTTCAGCGCCAGACCGGCCGCCATCTGTTCGGCCCTTTTGACGCTGGGGCCGATGGCCGTGAACACGGTGTCGTCCGGCAGCGTCAGCCGCACCTCGAAGCGCTTTTCATGCTCCGGGCCGCTGCTGCCCATCAGGGCATATACCGGCCGCTCCCGGAACAGCCGTTGCGTCAGTTCCTGCAAGCGGCTCTTGTAGTCCTTGCTGCGCTTGCCGTCGGCATCGCTGGGCCAGCGGGCGGCCAGCACATGGCGCACCACGGCCCGGGCCCGTTCGTACCCTCCGTCCAGAAACACCGCCCCCAGCATGGCCTCCAGCGCGTCCGACAGCAA
This sequence comes from Nitratidesulfovibrio liaohensis, assembly GCF_011682075.1. Taxonomy (GTDB): domain Bacteria; phylum Desulfobacterota; class Desulfovibrionia; order Desulfovibrionales; family Desulfovibrionaceae; genus Cupidesulfovibrio; species Cupidesulfovibrio liaohensis. The sequence goes on along the minus strand of NZ_VSMK01000010.1, from coordinate 2,624 downwards.
TGAGCTGCGTTCGCGTCCTCCCTGGCTTTCCTCGCCCCTGCCAAGCCGCAGGTACAGTTCCAGTTGCAGGTCGCGCGCAAGTTCCGCCAGCGCCGGTTTGCTGACAAGGCGCGCCCGCATGCGGGTCAGGTCGCCCTCTCGGGCGCCGGGAAAACGGGCGAACAGTTCTTCCGACACGCACAGCTCAAGCACGGCATCGCCCAGAAATTCCAGGCGTTCGTTGTGCTCCACGTGCTCCTGCTGCTCGTTGGCCCACGAACTGTGAGTCATGGCCGTGGCCAGCAGGCCTGCGTCGTTGAAGGCGTAATGAATGTCGCTTTGCAGCTTTTCGAACATGGGTTGATGGTCGCTCCTTCTGGATGCCGCCCGGCAGCTTTTGCCGCCCGGCGCTCCGGTCATGGCCGGGAACGATACCGGCACCGTCCCCATTGTGCAAGGCCACCCGCGCTGCGCATGTCGCCCGTGTCCAATCGTCAAATTTCCGGCGCTGCATGGTGCCTCGTTATGGCGTACCGTTGCCATCCCCCGTCAGCCGCCACCTGCCAGCCCCCTGCTCGTCTGCCCGGCAGCCCGGGCGCATCAGCCAGGCCCATCAGCACGACTCACGGGCGTCCCTGGGGCCTTCCGCACGCCTGGGGCATTCCGCCGCAAGCCCAACAACCATCGCGCTGACTCTGGCTGTGCGAGCGAACAGCCATGAAATTGCAGTTGTCCCTTGATTTTCGGCGGTTATTCGGGGCAGAATCAGTCAAGCACACTGCATGTCGCACCGGCCCGGCTTTACGGCGGCGGGGCGGCAGGATGCATCGCGCCGCGGGTCCGCTGGGCCGGGCGCGGGCATGCGCGCGGATCCAGCAACAGGAGGCTGCTATGGCGGCGGGCATCTACGTGGGTTCCACGGCCGGGTATTCCGGCAAGAACATGGTGATCATGGGCCTTGGCCTGCGCCTGCAGAAGGACGGCTACAACGTGGGCTACATGAAGCCCGTGGGCGCCATGCCGCAGGAACGCGGCGGCGTGCTGGGCGACGAGGACGCCTTCTTCGTGCAGGACGTGCTGGGGCTGGAAGAACCCTCCAACCTGGTCACTCCGGTGCTGGTCACCCAGGATTTCAAGGTGCGGGCCTTCAGCGGACAGTGCGAGGACTACATGCCCGGCATCGTCGATGCCTACCGCCAGCTTGGCAGCCGCCACGACGTGATGGTGGTGGCCGGTTCCGGCAGCATGTACTCCGGCCGCTACTGCAACGTGGACGGCATCCGCGTGGTCAAGGAGCTTGGGCTGAAAGCCATCATCATCGACCGCCTGCACAAGGAACTGAACTACGACTACCTGGTGGTGCTCAAGGATACCCTGGGCGACAACCTGGCAGGCGTGGTGCTGAACGACATCCCCGCCAACTTCATGAACGAGGTGGAGGGGCTGATCAAGCCGTTCCTGGAACGCAACGGCGTGCGCGTGGTGGGCGTCATCCCCAAGGACCCGCTGATGGGCGCCATCAAGGTGGGCGACCTGGCCGAACGGCTGGGGGGCAAGGTCATCTCGGCCCAGAACAAGTCCGACAAGGTGGTGGAAAACTTCCTCATCGGCACCATGCAGGTCGAGAACTTCATGACCCACTTCCGCAAGAACAAGAATTCCGCGGTCATCGTGGGGGGCGACCGGTCCGACGTGCAACTGGTGGCGCTGGAAGGCAACTGCCCGTGCCTGGTGCTGACCGGCAACCTGTACCCCAACGACATCATCCTTACCCGCTCGGAAGTGCTGAACATTCCCATCGTGGTGGTGCGCGACGACACGTACACCGTGGCCAAGAAGATGGAGGTCATCCTTTCGCGCCACAAACTGCGCGACGTCATCAAGATCCGACAGGGCGCACAGCTCGTCAGCTCCTCCATAGACTTCGCCTACGTCAAGGAAGCGGCTGGCCTGTAAGGCCGCCCGACGCAACGCGAAACGCACGGGGGGGCGCCTGCCCCCCCGTTTTTTTGCGCCACCCCCTTACCGGATGCAGCCATGACCGCCGACACCGCCACGCCGCCCGCTCCTCCGCCCCCTACCCCGGCGGACACCGCACCCGCCTTTTCCGCCGCCCTGCCGTGGGTGGGGCTGGTGGGCCTGCTGTTCTTCATCAACTACGGTTCGCGAGCCATGCTGGCCCCGCTGCTGCTTTCCATAGAGGCGGACCTGGGGCTGGACCACGCCCAGGCAACCCGACTGCTGTTCCTGATGGCCTGCGGCTTCACCGTCAGCCTTGCGGCCAGCGCCTTCCTGCTCAGCCGGGTAACGCCCCGGCGCATGGCGGCCTTTTCGTGCATGGCCACCGGCGCGGTGCTCATGGGCATGGCCGCCGTGCGCGACCATGCCACGGCGCGGTACATGTTCGTGCTCATGGGGTTGGCGGCGGGGCTGTACTTTCCGGCGGGCATGGCCACGCTGGGCACCCTGGCCCGCCAGCGCGACTGGGGCAAGGCCGTGTCCATCCACGAACTGGGGCCCAACCTCAGCTTCGTGGCCGTGCCGCTGCTGGCCGAGGCAGGGCTGCGCGTCACCGACTGGCGGGGCGTACTGCTGGCCGTGGGCGTGGCGGGCATGCTGACGGGCATCGTGTTCGCCTGGGTGGG
>NZ_VSMK01000009.1 GCF_011682075.1 Nitratidesulfovibrio liaohensis | reverse complement strand
CCGCGTTGCGGGGTGTACGCCCGGGGGCATGCCCCGGATGGGGCCGCGTGGCGCGGCTGGGTGCCGCCGGGTGTGGCGCGGCGGTGGTCGTGGCTGGAATGTCGCATGCGCGGACTATAGTGGCGGGCAGGGGGGCAGGCAAGGACAAGGGTTCGATTACCGGCAGCGGGATGGTCGTGGCGGCTGTTTGCTGCGGGCGACGCGTGGCGGATGGTTCGGGCTGCCAGTCTGAGCCGGGGGGCCGGATGGGGCCGGATGGGGCCGGTGGGGACGAATGGGGCCGGTGGGCCTTGGGACGGTTGCCTTCGCCTCCGGTTTCGCGCAGTATGCCCAGTGCCCCCGCAACAGGGGAACCCCGTGAGGATGCCATGCGCAAGGATGATGCCGACGGGGCTGCACAGCCCCGCCTCAGCACCCCGGATCATGCGCCGGGTCATGTATCGGAACAGGCACCGGACCGCAACCCCGGTGCGCGTGCCGGTGTGTCCGCTGGCGCGTGTCCGTCCCGCGAGGACGGGCAGAACCGCCTGCGCGCGCTGGAGGAGGAAAACCGCCGCCTGCGCAAGGCTCTGGGGCTGCGTCCCGACGATCCCGTGCCGTGCGGCGCTCCTGTCCACTCCGGCATGTGCGGTCCGCCCGGCTTCCGCGGTCCTCTTGGCAACCCCGCATCCCCAGATGGCGGCCCCCTCTCGTCCCGTCCGGCGTCGGGCAGTTGGGCGGGCAGGCCACTTCCCCTGGGCGACGTGGCCGACCCCTTCCTGGAAATGGCCGCTCCGGCAGTGGACGGGTTGGTCTGCGCCTACGTGTCCGATATCGACACCCACGAGATACTCCACGTCAACGCCGCTCTGCGCCGCCTGGTGGGCGACTGTGAGGGCCGCCGCTGCCACGAGGCATTGCAGGGCCGCGACGTCCCCTGCCCCTTCTGCAACAATGGCCGCTTGCGCGACGAGCCGGAAAAGGCCCACGTCTGGGAATTCCGCAACCCGGCCCTGAACCGCTGGTTCCGCTGCATCGACCGGTTGGTGCCGTTGGGCGACGGGCGTCTGGCCCGGTACGAACTGGCGGTGGACATCACCGACATGAAGGAGACGGAAGAGGCCATGCGCCGCTTCCGCGCCGCGCTGGACGCCACGGCCGAGGCCATCTTTCTCATCGACCCGGTGACCGGGCTGCACCTGGACGTCAACCGGGGGGCCTGCGCCCTGCTGGGGCTTTCGCGCGAGCAGTTGCTGACCCTGGGCCCCTGCGACATCAATCCCACCCTGACCCGCGACCGCTGCCTGGAAATTTCGCGCACCGTACTTGGCGGCACGCCGCTGCTGGACCAGGAGACGCGCTACTGCCGGGGGGACGGCACCCTGGTGCCCGTGGAACTCAGTACCAGCGCGTGGCATTCCGCGCGCGGTGACCTTATCGTGGCGGTGGCGCGCGACATTTCGGAACGGGTGCGTACCCGCAACGAGATGCAGTTGCGCCTGCTGTACGACCGGGTGCTGTCCACCTGCGCCCGCGACCTGCTGGCGCGCCCCTGCGCCGACGATACGCTGCTTGTGGTGCTGGAAAGCCTGCGCGAGGCCGCCGGGGCCTGCCGGGTGTACATTTTCGAAAATCATCAGGACGCGCAAGGCAACCTGTGCTGCTCGCAACGGTACGAACGGTGCGCGCCGGGGGTGCCGCCCCAGATCGACAATCCGCTGCTGCGCGATGTGCCGTACACCTCCGTCATTCCCCGCTGGGGGCAGGAACTGGAGGCGGGTCGGGTGATCCGGGGACCGGTGACCACCTTTCCCGAGTCGGAACGGGTGATCCTGGAATCGCAGGGCATCCGGTCGCTGCTGGTTTTGCCCATCGTGGCCCAGGGGCGGTGGTACGGGTTCATCGGTTTCGACGACACCCGCAGGCCCAGAGTGTGGGAATCGGTGGACCTCAAGTTCCTGCAGACGGCGGGCGAGATCATCGGCGCCGCGCTGGAACGCCGCAGGGCGGATCTGGCCCTGGCAGAATCGGCGCGCGGGCTGGAGGACGCCAGCCGCGCCAAGAGCGAATTTCTGGCCAACATGAGCCACGAGATACGCACCCCGCTCAATGCCATCATCGGGCTGACCGAACTTTCATTGCAAGAACACCTGCCTGCTGACGTGGCCGAAAACCTGCGCGCGGCGCTGGTTTCGGCAGAGGCGCTGCTGGGCATCGTCAACGACCTGCTGGACCTTTCGCGGGTGGAGGCGGGCAAGCTGCGCCTGGAGTGCATCGACTTTGCCCCGGCGCGGCTGGTGCGCGGGGTGATGCGCGTCATGGGCCACACGGCGGAACGCAAGGGCCTGGCCCTGACCCTGCATATTGACCGCGATGTGCCCCGCCATCTGCGCGGCGACCCCGGCAGGCTGCGCCAGGTGCTGGTGAACTTCATCAGCAACGCCATCAAGTTCACCGACGAGGGCGGGGTGCATGTGGTGGTCTGCCAGGCAGATGGGCCCGATGCGGCCAATGTGCCAGATGTGCCAGATGCATCAGTCGCGTCCGGCATGGCTGGCGGCGTCACGTGCACCGCGCGGAGCACGGCCTCGTCCGGTACGTCCCCAGAGGGGCACCCGGGCGGCGACACGCAGTGGCTGTGCTTTTCGGTGCGCGATACGGGCATCGGCATTCCGGACGACAAGCACGAACTGATCTTCGAAAATTTCCGACAGGCGGATGCCTCCACGGCGCGGCGCTACGGCGGTTCCGGCCTTGGCCTTGCCATCTGCCGCAAGTTCACGGACATGATGGGCGGCCGCATCGTGCTGGACAGCACGCCGGGGCAGGGCAGCACGTTCCGCGTGCTGTTGCCCTTCGGAACGTGCGAGGCGGACCCACATCTCGCGGCATCGGGTGGGCAGTCGGAAGCGGATGCCTCCGGCGCGCTCCAGGTGGCGGAACACACACAGGGGGGCGCGTGCCCCGGCGGCGCATCGGGAACGGCCCGCGTCGTCCCGGCAACGCTCGTCATGCCGGGCACGCCGGGTACATCGTCCGGACCATCCGATCTTCCCGTGCTTTTCCGTCCACCTTCCCGCCAGATATCCAGGCAGACGGCCCGCGAGCCGTTGCGGGTGCTGCTGCTGGAATCGGACGACGTGAATCGCCATGCGGTCAGCCGGGCCCTGTCGCGCGGCGGGCACCACCCCGTGACGGCAGCAGCAGGGCGCGAGGCGCTGGATGCGGCCCGCACGCAACGTTTCGATCTGGTCATCACCGATGCGCACCCGCGCGACATGGACGGAGTCGATGTGGTGCGTGCGCTGCGCCGCCTGAGCGATGCAGCCACCCCCTCCGACGTGCCGGTGCTGCTCATGACCGGTGACCCCGCCGGGGTGGATCAGGCCGCGCTGGAAGCCTCGGGCGGGGTGTCCGTGGCCTTGAAGCCGGTACGGCTGAAGACGTTGCTGGCCGCCGTGGAAGGCATGGTGGGCGGTGCCGGAGAGGATACCTTGCGTCGGTCGTCTCCCGCGCCGGTGGATGAACCCCCGGTGTTCAACGCCGCCACGCTGCTGGTGGGCGGCGACGAGGCCTCGCTGCGCTTCCTGCGCCATTCGGGCACGCTGCGCGAAAGCCTGTGGTCGGCCATGGACCGAGGCAGCCGGGTGGAACTCATCGCACTGTCGCACCTGCTGCGCCTGGAGGCGGAGGCCATCGGCGCCGAACGGGTGCGCCAGATGGCCGAGCGGATGGAACTGCGCACCCGGTCCACCGGGGCGGAAGAAACGCGCCCGGTGTTCATGCTGCTGATGGATGCCCTGAACCAGCTGGAGCATGAACTGCGCAAGATGCAGCGCGGCACGCCCCCGATACAGGCAGGGGCGGATGCCGGACCGGGGGCCGGGCTTGATGTCGGGCCTGATGCCGTGGCTGGCGCTGGGCCTGATGCCGTGGCTGGCGCTGGGTCGGGGGAGGGACAAGGGGCAGGACCGGGTTCAGGCGAAATGGCATAGCCGCCTTGCCCCGACGATTTTCGGGCCGGGGGCCGGTCTGTTTGCTCCCGCGTGTTCGTTCCGATGTGTCCGGCAAGCGCGTCCTGCCGATGGGCATTCGCGCCATGTTGTTCCGATGCAAAAAGAAACGGGCCGGTGAATTCCGGCCCGTATCGCGTTTCAGGGGGGTGCCGTGGCGCCATGGCGGCGCGGGTACGGCTACTTGGAGGGGGGCTGGATGAGCGGGGCGGAACCCATGCCGCCCATGCCCTTGGGCATGTCCTTGGGCATGGTGGCGCCTTGGCCGTCCTTGGGGCCCATGCCGCCGCCCATGCCCATGCCGCCCTGGCCGTGGTGGGCGCGGAAGGCGTCCCATTCCTCGTGGCTGAGGGCGCCGCTGCCGTCGGTGTCGATGGCGTCGAAGGCGGGCTTTTTCATCTGCGGGAACGCTGCGGAAAATTCCTCCCAGGTCACGCTGGCGTTGCCGTCCTTGTCCATGGCGGAGAACTTGTCGTCGGCCTGGGCCGTGGCGGCGCACAGCAGCATGATGGCTGCCGGGATGATGCGTTTCATGGTGCCTCCTGCGGGCTTCGGGTTGTGGTCGCGGGCGTGCGCCCGGTGCGCCCTCTGCCCCCGTGCCGTGGACGGGGGCGGCGCATGTTCCGTACCGCCATGTATAGGCCCGTGGCGGTATTGGTCAACAGTGCAACGCTGTGCAGCGTTGTGCAAAACGGCGGGCAGCGCGTGGCGGACCGTCGCCATCGCGCATGGCAGGCCGTTCATGCGGGCGGAACGGGACGGAAAGGGGCCGGAAGGCGAGTAGCGCCGCTCCGGCCCCGTGGGTGCATCGACTGTTCAGCTGTGTCTGGAGGCATGGGCGGCATTCGCCCGACGTGCCGCATCACGCATCCCGCGTGCCGCACGCGGCACGGCTTACGCGGCCGTGGCCTCGCGCTTCATGCCGTCGATGACGGTCTTCATTTCCTGCGACTGGCGGGCCAGTTCGGTGACGGCCACGGACGACTGGCGCATGGCGTCGGAGGTTTCGGCCGAAATGCGGCTGATGTCCTCGATGGAGTGGTTGATCTCTTCGCTGGTGGCGGACTGCTGCTCCGCCGCCGTGGCGATGGAGCGCACCTGCTCCGAGGTCACCTCCACCAGTTGCACGATGGAGTGCAGCGCGTCGCCCGACTTGTTGGCGAGGCCGGTGGCATTGTCGATGAGCTGCACCGCCTGCTCCACGTTGTCGATATTGCGGCGGGTGCCGTGCTGGATGTTGCGGATGGCGTCGCCCACCTCGCGCGTGGCGTTCATGGTTTTTTCGGCCAGCTTGCGCACCTCGTCGGCCACGACGGCGAATCCGCGCCCGGCGTCCCCGGCGCGGGCCGCCTCGATGGCCGCGTTCAACGCCAGCAGGTTGGTCTGGTCGGCGATGTCGGTGATCACGTTCATGACCTGGCCGATGCCTTCGGCCTGCGTGCCCAGGCTCTGCATGTCCGCCTTGAGGGACAGGGCCTGGGTCTGCGCCTCGGCGATGCTGCGCACCACGTCGGTGACCAGGGTGGCGCCGTTTTCGGCTCTGCCCTTGGCGTTCTCGGCGGATTCGGCGGCCTGCGAGGCGTTACGAGCCACTTCCAGCACCGTGGCGTTCATTTCCTCCATGGCGGTGGCCGTCTCGCCCACTCGGGCGCTCTGGTTTTCCGCGCCCTTGCTGGACTGCTCCACCTGGGCGGACAGTTCCTCGGAGGCGGAGGTGACGATTTCCACAACGCTCTCCAGCTTGGCAGCGGCTTGCAGCATGCCTTCGGCGCGGGCGCGCTCTGCGGCGGCGCGGGCTTCTTCCGCCTCGCGCCCCGCCCTGGCGGCGCGGGCCGATTCCTCGTTGGCCATGCGGGTCTTTTCGTCGGCCTCGGCAATCTTGCCCTTCAGGCTGGCCACCATGGTGCGCAGGCTGTCGGCCAACTTGCCTATCTCGTTGCGCTGCGCAAGGTCCAGGGTGTCGTCGAGGTTGCCTGCCGCCACGGTGGAAGCGTAGCCTTCCAGTTTCTTGATGGGGCGTACGGCAATGCGGTCGAGGGCGAACAGGCTGACCCCGATGAGCGCCACGATGGCCGCGATGCCCATGGCGATCATGTAGTTGCGCTGAGCCACGGCGGGCGCGGCGATTTCGTTCATGTCCATGGTAATGCCCAGTATCCACGTCCAGTTGGGCACGCGGGTCCAGGTCTGCATCACCTCGCGCCCGTCGCGCGTGATGGTGGACTGGCCGTCGGACGCGGCGATCATCTGGGCCACGCCGGGGTCGCCGGAAATATCCTTGAGGATCATGGAGTCGTCGGAGTGGCCGATGACCACCCCCTTGGGCGAAAGGAAGAAGGGGCGACCGGTCTCGCCGATTTTCACCGAATCGATGTAGTTTTCCACCAGCCCGTCGATGGCGTAGGACATGCCCACCCCGCCCAGCACCCGGCCCGCTTCGTCGAAGATGGGGGCGGTGACGCTGACGATGAGCTTGCCGGTGGCCAGGCTTTTGGTGGGGGCGGAACTGTAGCCTTCCTTAGCGGCCAGGGTGGCCTTGATGTATTCACGGTCGGCCAGATGGTTGGGCTTGCTTCCCTTGCCCTGTGTCCGCAGGATGACCTGGCTGCCCTGTGCGTTGAACAGGTAGTAGGTGTTCACGCCGGGTGCGGCCTGCGACATGGCGTTGATCACTTCCGTCGCCGCGCCTTCGAGCGATGCGTCACCTTGCAGGAACTGGCGCAACACGGGCACCTTGGCGACCCCGCGCATCATGTCCATTTGGCGCAGGCCGAAGTCGGACACCGATTTGGAAATGGTTTCGGCCATCAGGCGCATTTCGCGCTTCTTTTCCGCCAGCCCGTCATCGTAGCCGGTTTTCGCCACCACCACGACGAGCGCGGATTGTATCAGCAATACAACGCTGGCAATGATGATGAGCATGGTCGTACGGATGCTCTGCGAGACCATCTCTGTCCTCTCCCTGTTCGATAGGTGAGTGTGTTCTGTGATGCGAGGTCTTGTATCTAGCATCAGACTTGGAAAGGTGTCCATCAGTTGGGAGGGTGCGTATCCGCTCGCGGGGATTGGCATGGAATGCCATCTGGATGCCGAAGAAATTGTTTTTCACGGGGATACGGTGCCCTGCCCGCTGGGGGATTGCCCCCGGAAAAAAATGCGGGAGCAGGGGGCGGCGGGGGGTGCCAGGGGAGGGAAGAGAGGCGGGTAGGGGAAAGCGCACGCGGACGCAAGAAAGGGCGCATGACCGTGGTCATGCGCCCTGTGCATTCTGGCTCCCCGGGACGGACTTGAACCGCCAACCTAGTGATTAACAGTCACCCGCTCTGCCGATTGAGCCACCGGGGAACGTGGCCGTCGTTGCGGCGAAGAAGGTGTGTATGGTGAAGCGGCTTCTTTGTCAAGCGCGGAGCCCGGCTTTTCGCGTCGACGGGCCCCGGCGCTGCCACATCATGAGGTGCGGGCGTCCGCCCGTTCGGGCTGAGCGGATTGGGACGGCGCGGTACGCAGCACCAGCCAGCCACATATCCCGGCCACCAGCGAGGCGGAAAGGATGCCCACCTTGGCGTAGTCCAGGGTGCGCGCATCGGCATAGGCCAGTTGCGCCACGAACAGGGCCATGGTGAAGCCGATGCCCGCCAGCAGGGCCACGCCGTACACGTGCCGCCAGGTCATGCCCCGGGGCAGACGGGCCAGGCCCAGCTTCACCGGCAACCAGACTGCCGCCAGCACCCCCAACTGCTTGCCGAAGAAGAGCCCCGCGGCCACGCCCAGGGTTACCGGGTTGCCGATACCCCCCAGCAGGTCCGCATTGATGGATACCCCGGCGTTGGCCAGGGCGAACACCGGCATGATGCCCCAGGCCACCCACGGGGCCAGGGCGTGTTCCAGCCTGCGCAGGGGCGTTGCGGCATGGCGGGCGGCGGTTTCCATGGCTTCGACGGCGGCGTGGCGATGGCCGTCTGCCAGCAGGTGAGCATCGGTCGTGCCGTTTTCCAGGGTGCCCAGCAGGCGCCGCCCGGCGGAAACCAGATCGCCGGGGGTGGCCCGAGCGCGGGCGGGAATGCAGAAGGCCAGCAGCACGCCTGCCACCGTGGCGTGCACGCCCGACTTCAGGAAGGCCACCCAGGTGACGATGCCCGCCAACACGTAGAACAGGGTGCGCACCACCCCCAGTCTGTTGCCCAGCGCGGCCACTGCCAGCGCGGCAAAGCCGATTCCCAGCGCCACCAGAGAGATGTCCGCCGTGTAGAACAGGGCGATGGCCAGCACCGCGCCGATGTCGTCGGCAATGGCCAGGGCGGTCAGGAACACCTTGACCGAAAGGGGCACCCGGTCCCCGGCCAGCGAAAGCACGCCGAGGGCAAAGGCGATGTCGGTGGCCATGGGCACGGCCCAGCCCTGCGTGATGCCTGAAGGATGGCCCAGGTTGAAGGCCAGATAGACCAGCGCCGGGGCCGCCATGCCGCCCGCCGCCGCCAGTACGGGGGGCAGGGCCTGGGCGGGGGTGGCCAGTTCTCCGGCCAGCATTTCGCGTTTGATTTCCAGACCCACCAGAAAGAAAAAGATGGCCATCAGGCCGTCGTTCACCCAGAGGATCAGCGGCTTGCGCAGTTCGTAGCCTTCCGGCCCCATGGCGAAAGGGTGTTGCCAGAAGGCATGCCAGGCTGGTGCCAGGGGCGAATTGGCCGCGCACAGCGCAAGTACGGTGCAGGCAAGCAGCAGGATGCCGCTGGCTGCCTCTATGCGCATGAAGGACAGAAAGGGGTCGAGCAGGCGATCGGCAGGGGTCGCAGGACGTGCGTAAGAAGATCGCAGGTCGTGACCGGTGTCGTGCGTCATGTGGACTCCAGTTGATGGGTTGAAGATGTAACTTTTTATAATATGCACACATTGCAGACAGTCAAGAAAATTTGGGCATGATTGTTGCGCGTGCTGCAATCCGTATGGGTGTTGTTGGCGTACATCCATCCGACATGATTGTCGGCATGGCAATTGGCATGCGCGGCGCGCGACGAGCGGCAGGGGCGTAGGGGCGGCGGCGACGAAGCGCGACGGGCGGGCCGCGAAAACCGGATTGACGGACCGTCGGATTTGGGGGGCATGGGGGGGCGGGTTGCCGGTGCGATGGGCCGGGTGCGCGCGGGGGGGCTTCCCTGATGGCTGGCGATTCGGGTATGGTGCAGGTGTGGAAAACCCTTCTGCATGGAGGTTCCGCCATGAAGCACGATCATCTGGACATTGCGCGGGAATACTCCGCGCTGCTGCGGACCGACGAGGCTGATGACCGGCAGCCGGGTTCCTTCCGCCTGCCGCACGGCGAGATCGGACATTCCGGCGCACCGGGCGTGGGTGGCGAAGGCCCGGCCATTCCCCGCGTGGTGCCGTCGCACGAGGACGAGCGCGCCGGGGGCGTGACGCCGGAGGAACTTTCGCTGTGGGGCGCGGGGCCGCGCATCGTGGTGCCCGCCCTGCTGGCGCAACTTGGCGGGGCGGGGCTTACCCTGGCCCTGCCTGGCCCTTTCGGCATGGAAATGCTGCCCCACTGGGCCTGGGTGCTCATGGGAATGTGCGCCCTGTTGCTGGGCACGCTGGCCGTGCGCCGTGCCTGGGCGGAACTGAAGCCGGGCCGACAGGAGGGGCGGCTGGTCACCGGCGGCCCGTACCGGATAACCCGCAACCCCATCTACGCGGGGTGGATTTTGGGCATCTTGCCGGGCATCGCACTGTGCTTTGCCTCGTGGCCCATGCTGGCCGGGCCGGTGGTGGCCTGGGCGCTGTTCCGCGAGACGGTGGTGGTGGAGGAATCGTTCCTGGCCGCCCGTTACGGTGACGCATGGGACCGCTACGCCACCCGGGTGAACCGGTTGTGGCCCAACCCGTTCCGCATGCAGGACTGACCGGGTGCCGCTTTCGCCCCCCATGGGCCGCATTCATGGTGAGCTTCGCACACTGACCCCACGGGCTGTTCCGGACCGGAGGGACCATGTTCCCGACGTTGCGCGCGCTGTTCCGCCCCCGCCGCCCCCGGTGGGACTGGGTGCAGGTGGAGGTGACCACCCGCTGCGACGCGGCGTGCATCTATTGCCCCCGCACCGCCTGCGGGTTCGGATGGCGCGACGAGGACATGTCCATGGCGCTGTTCCGGCGGGTGCTGGTCGCCTGCCGGGGGGCGCGCCACCTGCACTTGCAGGGATGGGGCGAGCCGCTGCTGCATCCCCGGTATCCTGACATGCTGGCAGAAGCCGTGGCGGCGGGATATGTGGTGGGGCTGACCACCAACGGAGTGCATCTGGATGCAGGCATGGCCGGTGTGCTGGTGGATGCCGGGGTGGACATGGTGGCCCTGTCTCTGGCGGGCGTCGGTGCCCGCAACGACGCGGTGCGGCGGGGTGCTCCGACCGCACGGGTGCTGGCCGCGCTGGATGCCCTGCGCGAGGCCAAGGCACGGGCGGGCA
>NZ_VSMK01000008.1 GCF_011682075.1 Nitratidesulfovibrio liaohensis | reverse complement strand
CCGCGCGGCCCATCGCCCGCGCAGAACGATGCCGCCCCGCTCCGGCCCGTGACGGGCGGCAGGCGGGGCGGCGCAGGAAGGTTTTGCGACCGGGCTGACCCGGTCCGCTGTCGGCATCAGAAGTTCAGCACCCTGTCCGCCTTCAGCATCTCGTCGTACAGAAACTGCTGATTGCCTCGGGCCACCGTGTCGTCAGCATCCACGCCGTGGATGTCCTGGCACTTGCCTCAGGCGGCCAGCACGCCCTCGCTGAGGGAGAACAGCCGGGCCTGGTCACGGATGGGGAACGAGGGGCCGTCGCCCGCCGCGTAATCCGCTGCCGGACCGTTGAGGAAGATGGTCACTTCCTCGCCCTTTTCGAGCAGGAAGTTGCCGAAGCGGAAGGTGTTCCAGCGGATTTCCGGGTCCGCGCTGGAAAGGATGATCAGTATTTGCATTTCAAATGCTCCGCTGTCTGTTTGATAAATGAAATCTATCGTAAGCGGTGCATGGCCGGGATGCAAGTCGCGGACTGTCGGGGGTGGGGGGGGCAAACGGCAACGGCGCGGTGGGGCCGCGCCGTGAACGTGGTGCCGTGGTGACGGCGTGAATTTGGCCGGGCTGCGGTGGGATGGGGATCCCGCCGGGTACCGTCAGCGGCGTCTAGCCGAAGGGATTCAACGGCTTCAGCCCGAACCCCACGGCATGTGCCGGAGCGGTCAGGGGGCGGCCTTCGCGCAGGTCGGACAGGGCCTTGGCCAACTGGTCGGGACAGGAGGTGGGCTTGTTGCCGCAGGTGATGCCGACCAGCTTGTCGATGGCGTCCTGCACCGGCATGCCGTCGAGCAGGCGGCCAAGGGCTTCGAGGTTGCCGGGGCAGCCCCCGGCAAAGCGCACGTCGCGCAGCAGCCCGTCGCGCACGTCGAACTGGATCTGCTTGCTGCAAACACCGCTGGGAACATGAACATGCATGGCGATACTCCATGGCGCGGCGGTGGACCGGCGCGCCGGATTGCTGGTGTGGCGTGGCGTGTCGAACGGGTTCGGCGCCAGACATAGGCCCGCCGCGTCGTGCTGTAAAGAGGGAGGCGGGCGCACCGGCCACCCGCTTGACGCGCCGGGCGGGGCGGACTATGTAACCGCTCAGCAAGGGGAGTAGCCAGCAAGGGCAACGTCAACAGCATGGCGCACGCGCCTGGCGTTGCCGTTGGGACGGACCCGCAAACCGGACCAATTGGCGAGACCTTCACGGCAGGAATGCCGGAGGTCTCGCCTTTTCTTTTTGGCCTCTGGCGATTTGTAAATTCTCAAATGGTATCGAGAGGTTGGTTGTGAAACACGCGTTCCGCGACTGGTATCCCTTCCTGCTGGCGGTGCTGGCCACGCTGCCGGGCCTTGCCATGCGCGCCCTGCACCCCGAAATCAGTCCCCTGGTCATGGCCGGCCTGACCGGCGGGGCCATCCTGGCGGCGTCGTTCATGCTGATGTGGGCCTGCGAGGTGGCGCAGCTGGACATTCCGCAGACGCTGGCCCTGGCGGTGGTGGCGCTTATCGCCGTGCTGCCCGAATACGCCGTGGACATGTACTTTACCTGGATGGCCGGGCAGCACCCCGAAAGCGATTACGCCCACTACGCCATCGCCAACATGACCGGCGCCAACCGCCTGCTCATCGGCGTGGGCTGGAGCGCCATTGTGCTGGTGTGCTGGATGCGCTTCCGCAGCGCGGTAGTGGTGGAAAGCGAACGCCGTACCGACCTGGTGTTCCTGGCCATGGCCACGGCGTACGCGTTCTTCATCCCCATCAAGGGGTCGCTGGCGTGGTACGACGGCGTGGTGCTGGTTTCGCTGTACATATGGTACATCTGGCTGGTTTCGCGCAGGCCCTGCACCGAGTTCGAGGCGGAAGGCCCGGCAGAGGTGCTGGCCAAGCTGCCCACGGGCAAGCGCCGCATCGCCACCCTGTCGTTGTTCCTGTTTGCCGCCGTGGTCATCCTGGCCGACGCGGAATTGTTCAGCGAAAGCCTGGTGGCCTCCGGCAAGGTGCTGGGCATCAACGAATTCCTGCTGGTGCAGTGGCTTGCGCCCATCGCCTCCGAGGCGCCCGAGTTCATCGTTTCGCTGATGTTCGCCATGCGCGGGCATGCCAGCATCGCGCTGGGCAGCCTGATTTCGTCAAAGCTGAACCAGTGGACCCTGTTGGTGGGCATGATCCCCGGCGTGTATGCGGCATCGTCCGGCTCGGTGCATCCTCCCATTCCCATGGATTCGCACCAGATGAACGAAATACTGCTGACGGCGGCGCAGTCGCTGTTCGCCATCTGCCTGCTGCTGCGCATGCGCATCGGCATGCGCGGGGCGCTGGTGCTGTTCGGCCTGTTCCTGGTGCAGTTCATCTCGCCGTTCATTCAGGCCCCGATAGAGGCGGCCATGGGCCTGCCGCACATTCCCGACCGGCTGCACATCTGGTTCAGCCTGGTGTACGTGGTGCTGGCGGGCGGCATGCTGCTGCTGCGCCCGCGCGCCCTGCTGGACCTGCGCTACGGCTTTCGCGTGTAGCGTGCGCGCCGCTGGCGGCGCGCAGATGACATGACGTGATCCTTTGCGGCCCGTCGCGCCCTTGGCGCGGCGGGCCGCTCGTGTTAGAGACGGGCCATGAAAGACGGCAAACCATGTGTTGTGACAGGGGGAGGGCGCACCGCCCCGGCGGGTGTGCTCATGGCGGCCATGCTGGTGGTCATGCTGGTGGTCATGCTGTCCGTGACGGCGGTGCTGTGGGCCGCGCCGGTGCGGGCCGCCGAACCCGGTGCGCCACGCGGCGACGAGTCCTCCATCACCCTGCGCGAGGACGACTTCGACATCGACGTTCGCTATCCCCGTCTGGGGCAGGCCGCCGTGGACGACGACCTGGCCCGCTGGGCGGCGCACATCGTGGCCGCGTTCCGACAGGGGCTGGTCGAGCCCGGTACCGGGGGCGAACCGGTGAACGGCACGCCGGACCTCAATGCCCACCATTTCGTCAACGAACTGAAGGTGACGTATGACGTTACCCGCGCCTCGGCCCGGGCGGCCACGGTCACCTTCAGCATCTGGACCTACACCGGGGGTGCCCACGGCAATCTGGACATCATCACCCTGAGCTACGACATGGCTTCCGGCGCGCGACTGGCGCCGGAGGACATCTTTGCGGATACCGAGGTCGCGCTGACCCTGCTGGCCTCGTACTGCTACGACGCGCTGGCCGAGACCCTGGGCGACGACCGGGCCGAGGACATGCTGCGCAGCGGCACCAGCCCCGACGCGGACAACTACGCCAGCCTCGCGCTGACGCCGGAAGGGGTGCGGGTGCATTTTCCGCCGTATCAGGTGGCGCCGTGGTCGTCCGGGCCGCAGCAGGTGGACGTGCCTCTGGGGGTATTGATCGACGCCGGGCCGCGACTGGAGTTGTGGGGCGTCACCCGCTAGCCGGAAAGAAAATGATGCCGAAGGGCCGGAACGCTGTGCGCGTTCCGGCCCTTTGCACGTGTGTTTTCCGGTTGTGTTGGCCGGAGGCATTCCGGGCAAGCCGGGTTGCGGCAATCTGGGAGGTCAGCGGCAGTCTGGGAGGTCAGCGGCAGTCGGTCAGATCGGATCGCGTGCACAGGGTGAGCACCGCGTCGCATATGCGGGTGCCCGTGGATCTGGCCAGCACCGCACCGCCGGGAATCACCGCCGCACGGCGGAAGCCCAGCCGGGTGACGAATCCCAGAGCGTGGCGGTAGGGCGCGGGGGTAAGGCCCACCAGGGTGTCCAGCAGATGCGCTGCCGGTCGTCCGTTCGGGGCGGGGGGCGGCACGGGGGCCTGCGCGCGGAGCAGAAAACCCACCACCAGGCGTCCGATTTCTTCAGCGCGGGGCATCCCGGCCCGCAGCACGCAGAAGTGGATGCGCGCCGCGCGGCCGCAAAATCCGTCCAGCCAGCACAGGGCCAGCGAGGTGCCCGCCGCCTGCACCAGGTAGCACCACGCCCGGTGCGGGGCCAGCAGCCCGCGCAGATCGGCGGCGCAGCGCACGCCGCCGTCGTGGAACACCACCGGGACCAACCCGTCCGCACACAGGGTGTGCCAGACCTGGTCCAGTTCCGCGTCGGTGACCGGGACCGGGTGGGACGGGTGGCGCGAGCGCAGCACCAGCGGGGGCAGCGGAGGGTGGGAGGCGGGGGCGGGATGCACTGCCCGGCCAGTGTGTTCGATTCCGCCAGTTCGCACTGTCCGGCTAGCCCGGTCGACTCGGACGGTCTGGGCACTCCGGGCGTCCGGCAACACCGGAAGGGATGGTGTGGCCCTAGCCATACAAGGGGTACTCCATATGCCCGGTTTCGTCCGCGTAACTGTGGCCGCCAAGTCCCGCGCCGTACCCGGCGTGGGTGAACCCGCAGGAATCCGGGTCCGGGAATTCTGCGCCCAGGTCCGGGTCCAGGATGCGGGCCAGGCAGTCCAGCATGTCGTCGTGCCGGGACACGGGAAAGGCCAGATATTCCTCGTCCACGAATTCCCGCGCCAGGTCGCGCCGCTTGCCCTCTGCATCCATGAAGGGCAGGCGGTGGGGCAGCAGCATGCGGCCCTGCTCGAATTCCGGCACCAGCCTGCGGATGCGGTCCTTCTTGGGCATGGGGCCGCCCAGCGGGGTGATGTCGAAGCGGTAGTTGCGGCGTTCCTGCTCGGTGCGCACGTGCTCTATGTCGGCCTGCATGCCGTACTTTTCGTAACCCGTGGCCAGTGGCCGCCACGTGCGGTGCAGGCGGAACAGTGCGGCGGCCCGGCCCGTCAGGTTCAGCCGGTCGCGCACCCCGTCCAGCAGGTAGCGGTTGCCGTCCGGGGCCAGCCCCACCACCAGCATCACCGTGTAGTCGCTGCCCTTCTTGCGTTCGCCCGCCGGGTCCACCAGCAGGTAGCGGTTGCAGTGGCCCCAGAGGGCCAGCGGAGATGTGCTGTCCGCCTGACCGCGCGGGTCCGCGTAGCCTGGGGCATTGCCGGTACCAGACGCGTAGCGGCGCAGCCATTCGGCGCGAAAGCCTTGCGCCGTGTCGGCGGCGGGGTTCAGCAGCATCTGGCAGCCGAACACGTACGGCCCCATCTGGCGACGCTTTTCGGCCAGTGCCGCCGTGGAGAGCAGCACCGGGGGGCCGTCGGGCGCACCGTTGGCCGTGGCGGGGTGGATGCGAGGCGTGGCCGCCCCCCGTTCGATGATGGTGCGCCAGGTGTCGTTGAAGTGGTAGCGGGTGCCGATATAGCGGCGGCGGCCCGCGCGGCTGGTGGACGGGGCATTGCCCGCGTCCATGGGAGCGGTCGCGGGAGCGGTCACGGGAGCGGTCGCGCCGTCGGCCAGCCCCGTGTCGTCCGCAGGGGCGGCGGCACCGTTTTCTCCTCTCGTCTTCCCGCAGGCATCCCCGCCACTGTTCCTGTCACTGTTCCCGCTACGGTCTTCGCCGGTCACCCCGCTGGCCCCCAGATTGAGCGACAGCGCCCAGCATTCCGTGACCTTGGCGATCATTTCCGGGGTGGTCACCGATTCGCGGGTGACCACGTCGTCATAGACCAGCAGCCGAAAGTGCTTGCCAGTGGGTTGGCCGTCCACCAGCCCCCACGCCTCTACCGTGGCTTCCTTGGGGTTGCTTCGACGGCGCACAACGATGCCCTTGTCCAGCGACCACACCGGGGCCTGCCGCCGGGGCGCGGCCCACAGCACGTCGGGGTACAGGCGCTTCAGCATGTCGTTGTGCTCGAACTCGTGCTTGATCTGGCCCAGGAAGTCCTTGGCCACCGGACGCGAGTGGGAAAAGATGCCCACCGTGATTTCCGGGTCGTTCAGGATGTCGCGCACGGTCTGGCCGAAGGTGATGATGGTGGATTTGTAGTGTTCGCGCGCCCACAGGTCCAGATGGCCGTCGGGAGCGGCCTGCACCTCGCGGCAGCGTTCGAACAGCCAGTCGCGGTCCATGTCGGCCCGGCCCATGAGCCGGGTGAGCAGGTAGAACAGGTCGCGGCGGCCCAGTTCCGCCTGCACGGCGGCCAGGGCCGCAGGGCCGCTCCGGGCGGCGTCCGAGGCTAGGTCGGCGTACAGCACGGCGGCGTCGCGCCGGGTGGTGGCCGTGGTTATTGCAATGGGACGGGCTGCGGGGGAAACCCCGAGGGGAACTGGCATGGCGGAAAATCCTTTGGTGCAAGGGGTGACGGCAAGAAATGCGGTCCGACGGCGCACACCCTACACGGGGGCAAACGTGCGGCGTCGGTCACAAGGGGGGCGCAACGGGGTGGGACGGGCATCCGGAAGTGGTGCGGCCATGACAGCTGTTGTGGCGGTCATTGTGCGGGCGCGGCGGGGAAATGCGGGATGTCCGCCATGACCGGTGCGCAGGGGCGGGCCGAAGGAGGGGCCTCTTCGGCATTGGCGGTGACGTGCGACATCATCAGACACCGTGCGTGCACGCACGCATCGGCAGGCTCGTGCCGAAGGTACGATACGAGCGGGGTCCGCCCGTGTCGTGCCCGTTCCGCTTTCGTGGAGCGCCCGTTTCGCGTTCGTGCTGCGTTCGGACACACCAGGGAATGGCTGCCGCCACATCGGCGCGGCAGAGCGCCTTGTAATCGCCGTGCAAGTCTGCTAGGCAAATCTAGAAAATTTCACGAATGCCGTGTGCGCGCCGCGCAAGCCGGACCCGGAACGGTGCGGTTCCGGGGTGTCGGCGACGGCGACCCCAAGAAGGAGGAACACATGTACATGCTTCTGAACTGGCGCGCCCTGCGTCACATCGCCATGGTCATGGTGGCCGTCATGGGCCTGCTCAGCTTCGTGCCCCGCGTGGAAGCCGCCTTTGTTCCCAATGCCGGCATCGTGGCCGGGGAACAGCGCTCCAGCGACATCGGCACCGTGCAGAAGGCCCTGGAAAACAAGATGGTTTCCGAGCGCCTGCAAGCCCTTGGCTACTCTTCCGCCGAAGTGGAACAGCGCCTGTCCATGCTGTCCGACGCCGAACTGCACGACCTGGCCAAGAAGATCGACAACCTGACCCACGGCGGCGACGGCTTCGGCTTCGTCATCGCCATCCTTGTCGTCATCCTGCTGGTGGTGCTGATCCTGCATTTCGCCGACCGCCGCGTGGTCGTCCAGTAACCGTGCGTCCCGTTTTACCCCCGCCGTCCGGACAGGCCCCGGCTTGTCCGGACGGCGGGGGTACCATTTTCGCCATGCCCATGGACGTTTCGCCCTCATGCCGGGCCGCAGGCCCGCCCCTTGCGCTTCCCGGCGCCATCCGGTTGCTGTTCCGCCATCTGCGCGCGCGAGCATTGCCGGGTCTGCTGCTGCTTTGCGCGGCGCTGGCCTGCGCGGGCTGCGTGCGCGGGCCCGGCAGCCTTGCGCCGGATCCCACCCGCCCCGCTGCCGAGCGGATCATCCCCGATGTGCCGTTCTTTGCGCAGGAACAGTACCAGTGCGGCCCCGCCTCGCTGGCCGGGGTGCTGCGTCATCTGGGGCTGACTGGCGCCCAGGCCACCCCGGACGGCATTGCCGAGGCCATTTTTCGCCCGGGAATGCACGGCACGCTTTCGCTGGATCTTGCCCTGTACCCGCGCACTTTGGGGCTTTCCAGCCGCTGGTACGACGGTTCCGTGGCCGACCTGATGGCCGCCGTGGATTCCGGCCAGCCGCGCATCGTCATGGTGGACCACGGCTACGGGCTGGTGAGCACCTATCATTTCATGGTGGTGGTGGGCTACGCGCCCGACGCGGTCATCGTGAATTCCGACCGCACCCCCCTGCAACGGCTGCCGTGGGCTTCGTTTCTGCGCACCTGGGACCGCACCGACCGCTGGACGCTGGAGGTCCGGCGGCAGGAACCGGCCCCCGCACCCGCCCCGTAGCCCGAACCGTCACGGGAGGTTCCATGCCGGACACCACGCCTCTTGTCGCTCCCCCTGTTTCCGTTCCCGCTTGCGCTGCCTTTTGGCCCGCCCGATCTGCCCGCATGACGCGTGCCGTCCTGTCGTGCCTCTTGCTGGCCCTGCTGCTGACCGGGTGCTCCCTGCCGCGCATCGGCATCTATCAGGACCCGTTGACCGGCCCGGAGCACCTGGAACTGGGACGTGCCTACGAGCAGAAGGGCGAGCTGGATCTGGCCCGGCGCGAATACGCAGAGGCCGTGCGCGACGACGTGCCCCAGGCCCACCTGTACCTGGCCAACCTGCTGTTCCAGAAAGGCGAGTTGGAAGATGCGGAAAGCCACTACCGCAAGGCCATCCGCGCCCTGCCCGAGACGGAATCCGCCCCCGCGCGCAACAACCTGGCCTGGCTGCTGCTGACGCGCGGCGAGAAGCTGGGGGAAGCGGAGCGGCTGGCCGAAGAGGCCGTGCGCCTTGCAGACGACGCCCACCGCCAGAGCTTCGAGGACACGCTGAATCAGGTGAAGGCCGCACGGAACAAGTAGCCTCCCCTGTGTCTCCGGTGTCCCCGGATACCCTGTACTGTTGACGCCAGCGACGGCCCGCCGCACCCACCACACACGGATGCGGCGGGCCGCGTCGTTGGCGGCTGCCGTCCGGAGGCCCGTCCCTCGCCCCTCGCCCCGGCGTACTGTCTCCCCGCCGCCTCGTCACTCCGTCGCCATACCGTCGCCACGATCCGGACAATGCGGCCGGTTTTTTCACAAGGTTGGCGGGGCGGGCTTTTCCGCACGCGTTTCATCTGGCAAGATAGGCCATCGGATACTCCGTGGAGGCTGCATGACGGGTCTGGGCATTCGGGGCAAGCTGCTGGCCAGCTACATGCTGGTGTTCCTTGTGCTGCTGCTGTGCGGCGGCGCCGGTGCATACATCCATGCCCGCAATGCCGTGGAACAGGTCGTGGAAGAACGGCTGCACGCGGCCACCCAGTCCATTCTGGGCACCGTGCGGGTGGGGGCCGACCTTGCGGTGCGCAACTACCTGCGCGCCGCTTCGGAAAAGGCCCGCGACGTGGTGGCCCTGGAATACGAGCGCTACCGTTCGGGTGCCATCACGGAGGCGCAGGCCAAGGCCAATGCAGCCGACATCTTGTTGCGCATGAGCATCGGCCGGTCGGGCTACATCTATTGTCTCACCTCCAACGCCACGCTTGCCGTGCACCCGGTGGCCTCCCTGCTGGGGCGCGATCTTTCGGAGTTCGAGTTCGTGCGGGACCAGTCGCGCCTGCGTGAAGGCTTCATGCAGTACGAATGGCGCAACCCCGGCGAAACGCATGCCCGGCCCAAGGCGCTGCACATGACCTGGTTCCAGCCGTGGGACTGGATCATTTCCGCCTCTGCCTACCGCGAGGAATTCCGCAACCTGCTGGACGTCACCATGCTGCGCGACGCCGTGCTCTCGCACCGGGTGGGCGAAACCGGCTACGCCTACATCATGACCGGTGCGGGCGAGCTGCTGGTGCACCCGGTGATGGAACCGGGCGACATCGCCGACGCGCGCGACGACACGGGACGCCGCTTCGTGCGCGAGATGATGCAAAAGCGGTCGGGGCGCATCGTCTATTCCTGGCGCAACCCCGGCGAAGGCCGCTACCGCGAGAAGATCGTGGTCTACGCCTATCTTGCGGATTACGACTGGATCGTGGCCGCATCCGGCTATACCGACGAGATTTACGCCCCCCTGGACCGCATGCGCCGCCTGGCCCTGCTGTGGCTGCTGGCGGCCGTCGGGGTGGTGGCGCTGGCCAGCCTGTACGCCAGCGCGGGCATCACCGGGCCGCTGCGGCGACTGACCGAGCGGGTGCGCGTGGGTGCCGGGGGCGATCTTTCGGTGCGCGTGGTGCCGGAAACCCACGATGAAATCGGCGAACTTGCCAACTATTTCAATAGGCTGATGGGGAATCTGGAAGGGCACAGCCTGCGCATGGGACAACTGGTGGAGGCGCGCACGGGGGAACTGACCCGCCTCAACGCCGACTATCTGGTGGAACTGGAACGCCGCGCCGCCACCGAAGAAGAAGCCCGCAGCCGCCTGGCCTTCCTGCAGGCGCTGATGAACGCCATTCCCAACCCCATCTACTACCGCGACTTCACGGGTCGCTTCGTGGACTGCAACGACAGCTTCGCGCGAGTGGTGCTGGGCTGTGCGCGAGAGGACGTGCGCGGCCGACCGCCGGGTGACTTTCCCGACGTGTACCCGGCGGACGTGGCCGGTGCCGTGCTGCGCGACGACGACGAACTGCGCCATGTCGGCGGCACGCGTTTTGGCGAGCAGAGCCTGCGCTGCGCCGATGGGGCGGTGCGCCACTTCAGCGTGGTCAAGACCGTGTTCGCAGGAGGCACGGCGGGAGAGGGGGGCATCATCGGGGTGCTCACCGACCTTACGGCGCGCCGCCGGGCCGAGGACGCGCGGCGTCTGCTGGAACAGGCCGTGGAGAATTTTTCCGGAGCCCTGCTGATTCTGGATGGCGAAGGTTCCATCCGCTATGCCAACCCGGCCTTTGCGGCCATTACCGGCTGGCCGCGCACCAATGCGGTGGACCGCCGCCTGGCGGACCTTGGTGCCGAGGATACGGCTGGCGCTGTTGCGGGCGGCAACGAGGGCGCCGGATTCTCCGCGCTGCTGGAGGCCCGCGCCCAGGGCAAGGCATGGAGCGGGCGAGCCCGGCTGCGGCGGG
>NZ_VSMK01000007.1 GCF_011682075.1 Nitratidesulfovibrio liaohensis | reverse complement strand
GGCACCGGGGCCGTCCAGCGCGCCGCGCAGCAGCACATGCTGCAGCAGCCACCCTGCCGCCACGCTGCCCGCCAGCGACGCCATGCTGATGACCACGGCTCGCAGGCCGATGTCGCCCGCCTTGGCCACCAGCGCGTCGTCCGACCCCAGTGACAGGCCCAGCAGAAACAGCAACGTGTAAATGGACCAGGTGGTCAGCCGGTCCACGGCACCGACAACGGCGGGGCGCGTGCGCAGCAGATAGCCTGCGGGCACGCCTACGGCGATGCAGCCAATTTCGACGATCATGAAAACTGTCCTTGCGCGGCGCTGCCTGGGCACGCCGCCATGATGCGCGGCAACGGGCCGCCGATTCAGGGAAAGGCCAGCGGTAGCCTGCCCGTACCGGGCTGTCAACCCGGCGCCCTGCAAGGCCGGACGGGTAGAGCCGGGCCGGGACGAGCCGTGATGCGTTGGGCCGAGTTGGGCCGAGTTGGAGGGGGCGGATCGTACGGAAAGACGGGAACGTACAGGAACGGGCAGGTTGGCGGCGGGGCGTCATCCGCCGGGTGGATGCAAAAAAAAGCGAAAAAGCCCACCGCCCGTGATGTGCGTCACGCATGGCCCGCACGGAGAACCTATTGTATGGGCGAGGGCGGAGGAAACCACTCCGCCCCGCAACAGGACCGCACCGGGCGCATACCGCCGCCCGCTACAAAACAAGCCGACAATGAACCACGAAGAAAAGGAGCCCACCATGCGCCACATCCGCCTCGACGACATGCGTATCTTCAAGGACGCCGGGTTCGCCATGAATCTGGTGCACGACTCGGAAAACTTCAAGATCATCAATTTCAATTTCAAGGCCGGGCAGGAACTGCCCGTGCACAGCCACGACATCGACGGCGAACTGGCCATCACCGTCATCGAGGGCGAGGGCGAATTCCTTGGCGCGGACGGCGCTGCCATCCCCGCGAAGCAGGGCGACATGCTGGTCTCGGAAATCCGGGTGCCCCATGGGGTGCGGGCAAAGACCGAGATGCGGGTTGTGGTCGTTATCGCCCCCCCCATCTAGAGGCCGTTCCCAAATTGTCTTTTCGCCCGTTGGCATCCGACCCGAAGGGCGCGAAGCGTGCCCGTTAAGCGAGCTTGCGAGCTTTGCCCCAGCCGTAGGCGAGTCGCCGAGCCGTACGGATGGGGACAGCAACGATACGGGCATCGTGCGCAACGCGGTCAAACTTCGCCTGCCATGGCTTTGCTGTCCTTATCCGTTAGACTCGCGCTACGCGCTCGTCTAACGGATAAGGCTCGGTCAAATACGATAAGAGCGCGATGCGGTCCTCATCCCTAAGGCTCGAAGACTCGCCAACGGCTGAGGCATATTCCCTCATGGCAGGCTCGTTTTCCTCGCCAACGAACGAAAATCCTAATTTGGAAACAGCCCCTATGGGCAAACAGCACACTGCTGGTCGGACAGCCCCCCCCCCCGAACGATAAAAGGGAGGCCCCATGGGGCCTCCCTTTTATCGTTCGGGGATTGAATTGGCGTTTGTCTGGCTACTTGGCCACCTTGGCGCGGCGCATCTGGATGTAGGCGTTGCGCACCGAGGTGTATGGCTCCACCGCGCTCTTGGTCACGGCTTCATAGCTGCTGATGGTCTCGTCCGCCTTGTTGAATTCGCCGTAGCCGCGTGCCGTGAAGTAGGCCAGGTCGTCGTCCACCATGTAGCCGAACGGTTCGGCGAAGTAGTCGCCCGCAAGGCCCACGCTGTCGCGCAGGGTGCTGGGGCCGATCAGCGGCCAGACGATGTAGAAGCCTTCGCCCGCGCCCCATACGCCCAGGGTCTGGCCGAAGTCTTCCTTGTCCGGCTCCACGATGGGCTTGTCCTTTTTGGCCACGTCGATGAACCCGGCCATGCCCACGGTGGAATTGATGATGAACCGGCCCATCTCCACCCCGGCCTCCTTGGGCTTGCCCTGCAACAGGCAGTTCAGGAAGCGGAGGGGAAAGGCGAGGTTGTGGAAGAAATTGCGGACGCCGCTGCGCAGTTCGTCAGGCGTCACCGCCACGTAGCCCTTGTGCACCGGCTTGATGACCTTCAGCAGCAACACGTCGTTGACGGCGAACCACATGCGGTTCCAGCCTTCCAGCGGGTCGGCCACCATGTCCTCGTTGCCGGTGTCGTAGTCGTCAAGGTCCGCAGTCACCGTGGGCGGGGCATGGGGCGTCCCTTCGGTGGGCATGTCGGCGCTTGCCGCCGCCGGGGTCAGCAGCAGGGCACAGGCAAGACACGCCGTACACAGCGCGATGTTGATGCGGAACGAACCTGCGGCCATGGGCACTCCTCCGAAGGCGGGTTCATGTTCTTGCGGCGGGCCTATTTGCCCGGCTGGCCCGGCGCGGGCTGGACGGGCTGCTTGCGCACTTCGTCGGCCTTGGTGCGCACCCTCTCGATGAGTTGGTCGGCGGTGCCCTTTTCCAGCAGGTCCTGGAACTGGGTACGGTAGTTCTTCACCATGCTCACGCCTTCGATGATCACGTCGTACACCACCCAGCTTTGCTGGCGGTTCTGGAGCATGCGGTAGGCCACGGGCACCTGCTTGTCCTTGATCACCACGGTGGTCTGCACCTCTACCTTGTCGCCCTTGCCGCTGACCAGCTCGCCGGTGAACAGCACCTGCTGGCCGGTGTAGCCGTCGAATTTTTCAAGGTAGGTGGCCCGCAGCAGCGAGGCGAAGGCCTCGGCAAAGCGGTCCTGCTGGTCTGGTGTGAACGAGGGCCAGTTCATGCCCACGGTGCGGGCCGAGAATTCGCGAAAATCGAAGATGCGGCGGATTTCGTTCTCCACCTGGTCCATGAGCGCGGGGCGCTGAGTGGGGTCGGTGTAGCCCGGCTGCTTCACGATGTCGAGAATGCGGTCCACCGAGGTCTTCAGGGCCTCGCGGGCGGCACCCGCGCTGTCCGTGGCGGCAAGGGCCGGTGAGGACCAGAAGAGCAGACCGCAGAGCAGGGCGCAGGACAGGGTTTTGACAAGCGGCGCGGCAAAGAGGGCAGCGCGCCGGAAAGTGTGCATGAACATGCCTAGACTCCTCCGAACACGTACTTGCTGATCAGCGATTCGATGTCGATGGCCGATTCGGTTTCCGTGATTTCGTCGCCTTCGCCAAGCTGTTCCGGAGAACCGCCGGGCGAAAGCTTGATGTACTTGTCGCCAATGAGGCCGCTGGTCTTTACCGAAGCGATGACATCGTCGGTGAGGTGCACGCCTTCCTGCATGCGCAGGCTGACCACCGCCACCGGCTTGTCCGGCGCCAGGGTGATGCCCGCCACGCGCCCCACGGGCACGCCCGCGATTTCCACCTCCGCCCCCACGCGCAGGCCGGTGATGGAGGTGAACCGGGCGTGCACGGTGTAGCCCTTGTCGGACAAGAGTTCCATGCGCCCCAGCTTTACCGTGAGGTAGCCGACGCACAGCAGTCCGATAAGCACGAAGATGCCGACCGATGTTTCTCGCGAATACTTTTTCATGCTGCCCTTCCCGTATCCGTTGGGGGCTTTGGTTGACAGTATTTGTCGCGCCTGCCGACGCCGACCGGCCGCAAGGACCAGGCGTCGGCGTTCCAGCCAGGCGTCAGCGTTCCAGCCAGGCGTCAAGGGCCTGCTGTACCTCCGGCGCCAGCGACACCTCGGTCCGCTGGTCCTCGTCGACCCGGCGGTCCAGAAAGCTGCGCACGTATGGGTCGTCGGAAGCGCGCAACGCATCCACCGGCCCCGCGAAGGCCGCCGTGCCGTCGTGCAGCATGAGCACGTAGTTGGCGATGGCGTCCAGGCTGCGCAGGTCGTGGCTGACCACCACGATGGTCATGCCGGGAAAATTGGCCTGCATGTCCAGCAGCAGGTGGTCCATGCGCGCGGCGTTGACCGGGTCCAGGCCCGATGTGGGTTCGTCGCACAGCAGGATGGGCGGGTCCATGACGATGGCCCGCGCAAGCCCCGCGCGTTTGCGCATGCCGCCGGAAAGCTGGTTGGGGTAGTAGTCCGCGTAGTCGGCCAGTCCCACCAGGGCCAGCTTGTGCAGCACGATCTGGCGGATGGTGGCCTTGGGCAGGCCGGTGTGCTCGCGCAGGGGCAGGGCCACGTTGTCGCCAAGGGTCAGCGAGCCCAGCAGCGCACCATCCTGAAACAGCACGCCCATGCGCCGCCGCACCTTGCGAAAGTCGCGCCCGGCAAGGGTAAACAGGTCGCGCCCGCCCACCGAAAGGGTGCCTGCCATGGGCCGTTGCAGGCCCAGCACGTGGCGCAGCAGGGTGGACTTGCCGCAGCCCGAGCCGCCGATGATCATGGAAATTTCGCCTGCGGGCAACAGCGCGTTCACGTCGTGCAGCACCACGTGGTCGCCGTAGCCCACCGCAAGGGCGTCAAGCCGTATGTCCCATCCGGAAGTCGCGCGCATGCCCGTGGTCTCTTACAGCAGGAACGAGGTCAGCGCGTAGTCGGCCACAAGCACGAACACGCACGAAAGGACCACGGCAGAGGTGGTGGAGTTGCTGACGCCCTCGGGACCCACGCCGTCACGGCGCATGTGGGTGAAATAGCCCTGGTAGCAGCTTACCGTGGCCACGATGACCGCGAACAGCAGCGACTTCATGAAGCCGCCGGTGATGTCGGCCATCTCGACGCTGGTCTGGATGCGGTAGAAGTACACGCCCTCGTTGATGCCCAGCAGGGTGACGCCGGTGACGTAGCCGCCAAGGATGCCCACCACATCGAACACCGCCGTCAGCAGCGGAAACGAGATCAGCGATGCGGCGATGCGTGGGGACACCAGGTAGGCCATGGGGTTGATGTCCATGACGTCCAGCGCGTCGATCTGGTCGGTGATGCGCATGACCCCGATTTCGGCGGCCATGGACGACCCGGCCCGGCCCGTGACCATGATGGCCGTCAGCACCGGACCCAGTTCGCGGATCAGCGAAAGGGCCACGGCGGCTCCCAGCAGCCCTTCGGACCCGAACTTGACCAGCGTGTAGTATCCTTGCAGGCCCAGCACCATGCCGGTGAACACCCCGATGAGCAGGATGACGAACAGCGACTTGGAGCCGATGACGAACACCTGGTTCAGGATCTTGGGTATCTGCTTGGGCGAGGCGAAGATGAGGCGCAGGCCGTCCGCCAGGAACAGGAACAAGGCTCCCATCTCGCCCAGCAGGCGCAGGGTTGCCGCGCCAAGGGCGGTAACGGGGGCGAGTATGCCGGGGCCTGTGCTCATGCTGTCCTCTTCCGGTGGCGCGGCGATGGGCCGCGCCGGTGCCCGTGCAGTTTTCGGGCGGTTTGGGTCGCTTCTGGCAGGAGGCTGGAAGGGGCCAGCCCGTTCCTGACGTCTTTACATCATGGCAAGGTAGTCCCGTCGCAACATGCCGTCAAGGCTGCCCTATCGGGAAACCGGCGTCTTGCTGCGCAGGATGACCTTGTCGATGCCGTGTTTGGCCAGCGCTGCCCGCAACTGGCGCGTGTCCTCGGGGGTGCCCCGGAACAGCGCGTTCAGGCGGTACCACGACACGCCGTTTTCCACCGAGGAATCCAGGCGTACCTTGATGCCGGAGGCCTCCAACTTGGCCTTCAGGGCGTTGGCGGGGTCCGCCGCCTTGTAGGCCGCCACCTGGTACACGTAGTCGAAGCGCTCTCCGTCGGCGGGCTTGGACTCCGCCGCCTTGGCGTCCTTGGAATCCTTGACGTCTTTCGGAGCGGCGGCGGTGGTCGCCGCAGCTTTCTTGTCGTCCTTTTTGGCGTCGGGCTTGGCCTCGGCCTTCTGGGACGCCTTGGAATCCGCCTTGGCGTCGGCTTTGGCAGCCGTCTTGGCGTCCTTTTTCGGGTCGGACCTGGTATCCGCCTTCGGATCGGGCTTCTGGTCTTTCTTGCCGTTCTTGGCCACGATCTCCGAAGCGTTCACCGCCACCCCCGCGTTGCCGGAAACCGGGGCGGGTTTGGCGCGCAGCGAATCCATGAACTGGAGTTCTTCCGGCTTGATCACCCCGCCGGGCATGGGGGTGGGTTGCGAGGCGTTGACGGCGGGCTTGGGCATGATGCGGTCGATGCCCAGGCGTTCTTCCGGGTTGTAGCCGCGCCCCACGATGACGCCCAGCACGAATACCCAGCCGAAGCCGATGATGGCCACGATGCCCGCCGAAATGAGCGAGGGCAGGGTGACGTTGATGGTGTAGACGCCCTTCTTGCGTCCGCCATCCTTCGCCCCCTGGCCGCCACGTCCGTTTTGCGGACCCGGCCCGGACTGCCCTTGTCTGGGTGCTGCCATGCCTTGTTCCCGCGCCGCGGCGCGCTACATGGCCTCTGGCGCTTCGACGCCAAGCAGGTTCAGGCCGTTGGCCACGGCCTGTCCCACTGCGCGCAGCAGGGCAAGGCGGGCCACGATGGTTTCCGCGTCGGCGGCGTTCAGCACCGGCACCTTGGCATAGTAGCTGTGCAGGGCGCCCGCCAGTTCCATCAGGTAAAAGCTGACGTGGTGCGGGGCCAGCCCTTCGGCGGCGGCGGAAAGGGTGTCGGGCATGCGGTCCACAAGGCGCAGCAGGTCCAGTTCCTCGGGCTGGGTCAGCGGGGCCAGCGCCGCCGCGTCCAGCCGCGCGGGCAGGACAATGGAGCGTTCCGCCGCCTTGCGCAGTACCGCGCACACGCGGGCGTGGGCGTACTGCACGTAGTACACCGGGTTGTCCATGGAACGCTGTTTCACCAGTTCCAGGTCGAAATCGAGGTGGCTGTCACTCTTGCGCGAAAGGAACATGAACCGCGCGGCGTCGGCGCCCACTTCCCTGACCACGTCGTGCAGGGTCTCGAACTGCCCGGCGCGAGTGGACATGGCGATCTGTTCGCCGTTCTGCAACAGGTTCACCAACTGCACCAGGATCACGTCGAACTGTTCGGGCCGCTTGCCCAGCGCGGCCACGGCGGCG
This sequence comes from Nitratidesulfovibrio liaohensis, assembly GCF_011682075.1. Lineage (GTDB taxonomy): Bacteria > Desulfobacterota > Desulfovibrionia > Desulfovibrionales > Desulfovibrionaceae > Cupidesulfovibrio > Cupidesulfovibrio liaohensis. The sequence continues at coordinate 3,742 of NZ_VSMK01000007.1, read as the reverse complement.
CGCATGCGCGGCACGTAGCCGTGGTGGTCGGCGCCCCAGATGTCCACCACGAGGTCGAAGCCCCGGTCGTACTTGTTGTCATGGTAGGCAATGTCCGAGGCAAAGTAGGTCAGGGTGCCGTCGGACTTGCGCAGCACGCGGTCCTTGTCGTCGCCGAGGGTGGTGGTGCGGAACCACAGCGCGCCGTCCTGCTCGAAGGCAAGGCCGGCGGCCTTCAGCCGCTCGAAGGTCTTTTCCACCGCGCCCTCGCGCACCAGCGAAAGCTCGGAGAACCACACCTGGTGCTCCACGCGAAAGTCGGCAAGGTCCTGCTTGATGCCGTCCATGATGGAATTCATGGCGTATTCGAAGCAGCGGTCCTGGCCTTCGGCTTCGGGCAGGTCCACAAGGCCGGGGTCCTTGGCCAGCATTTCGGCGGCAATGTCCTTGATGTAGTCGCCGCGATAGAAATCCTCGGGCAGGGTGAACGGACGACCGGAAAGCTCCAGCGCGCGCAGCCAGACGGAAAGGCCCAGCAGGCGCATCTGCCGACCGGCGTCGTTGATGTAGTATTCGGTGGTCACGTCGTACCCGGCAAAGCGCAGCACCCGCGCCAGGCAGTCGCCAAGGGCGGCGCCGCGCCCGTGGCCGATGTGCAGCGGCCCGGTGGGGTTGGCGGACACGTACTCCACCTGCGCCTTGCGGCCCGCGCCCACGTTGGTGGCGCCGTAACGCTCGCCCGCCGCTTCCACGTGCAGCACGGTTTCGCGCCAGAAGTCGGGCGAGTAGGTGACGTTCAGGAAGCCCGGCCCGGCAATGTCCACGGAGGCGATGGCCGGGTCGGAATCGCGCAGGGCACCGGCAAGGCGCGAGGCCAGTTCGCGCGGGGGCACGCCCGCGTCCTTCGAAAGCACCAGGGCGATGTTGGCGGCAAGGTCGCCGAACGACTTGTCGCGGGGCGGTTCAAGGGTGGCCTTTTCGGGCCAGGAAAGCCCCATGTCCTTCACGATGGCCTGAAGGGAGGCCAGCAGCTGCTGACGTGCGCGCATGGATGTATGGTGTCCTGTTGGCTTGTGGGATTGTGCGGTCTGTGTGGGCGGCGGCTGGCCGCTGTTCGCTGGCTGCCGTACGAAAAATGTGCGGATTCCGCCGTGCGGAAGTGCCGAAGCGCACCGGACTTCGCCGGATATCACTGGAACTCGCCGGACTCCGCCGCAGATCGCCGGATGGCCCGAGGTTGCCCTCACCTGCCTGCAAAGGCCCGCAAGCGGCCTGTCACGCGGGTGGGCGGGTACGGAGCCGCAAGGGCGGGGCGCTTGTCCGAAGAGGGTCGTGTACCAGAAAACGGCGCGACTGCAAAGCCGTCGGGATGATCGGTACCGGCGGGGTGCACGCGGTGCCGGGGCGGGGAACATGGCGGTGACACGCGGCGTGTTTGCCGCGAAGCAGGCAGGGCCAGCCCCGGCGCAACGACTGCGCAACGGCATGGAAGGGGCCACGCACGCGAAGAAGGGCCGGGTGCGCATGCGCACACCCGGCCAGCGTGATGTCTGCCTGTCCGCCCGCGCGAGCGGAGAGCGGTGGCGCGCTGCTAGAACGACAACGCGTCGGCCTGTTCCAGGCTGCCCGCGCCTTCCGCCGTCCACCCGCCTTCCTCGGCGGCGGGCACGCCCGACGCGGCAAGTATGGGGCCCACCATCTTGGTCAGCACGCCCTTGGGGCCGGATTCCACCCAGCGGCGCACCCCGGCGTTCCACTGGTTGGTCACGGTGGCGATCCACTGCACGGAGGACGTCATCTGCCGGGTCATGACCTCGTGCAGCGATTCGCCGTCGGTGACGGCCTGGCCGGTCACGTTGCAGTACACGGCAAAGCGCGGGCGCGACCAGGTGGCCGTGCGCATGGCCTTGGCCAGTTCCTTCGCCGCCTCGTCCATGAGCGGGCTGTGGAAGGCCCCGCTGACGGGCAGGACGAGCGCGCGGCCCTTGCGGTCCTTGACCCTGGCGGCGGCATCGGCGATGGCGTCGCGCGTGCCGGACAGCACCAGTTGGCCCGGCGTGTTGTAGTTGGCGATGCGGATCATCTGGCCGGTGGCTTCGGCGGCCTCCGCCACCACGGCGTCCACGTCGGCCTGCGAAAGCTTGAGCACGGCGGCCATGGACCCCTTGCCGTCGGGGTCGGCCTCGGCCATCAGGCGGCCGCGCAGGGCCACCAGTTCCAGGGTGCTGTCCACGGAAAGCGCGCCGCTGGCGGCGGCAGCCGCGTATTCGCCCAGGCTGTGCCCGGCGGCGCAGGCCGGGGTGACGCGTCCGGCAAGGCGCAGCCACAGGGACAGGTTGACCACGGTCAGCGCGGGTTGCAGGTTGCGGGTATCGGCCATGGCCTTGTCGTCGCCGCCGTCCCAGTAGATTTCGCGCAGGGGCAGGCCGCTTGCGCGTTCGGCCTTTTTCCACAGGTCCATGGCCTCGGGCATGGCGTCGGCCACGTCGCGGCCCATGCCGGGTTCCTGCGAGCCCTGGCCGGGGAACAGGATGGCGATGTCGGTACGGTTCATTGGGTGTCGCTCCAGACGTGGGAATGGTGCCGGGTGCATGCCGGCGATGTGGTGTGCGGTATCGTGCGTGGGCGGACGCGGTGACCGCCCCCCTCAGGACGGTGCGCGGCAATGCCGGGCGCGGCCGCGTTGCCCGTTCGCTGCATAGTCAAACACGCGCGCGGACGCAAGTGGTGCTGTCGTTTTCGCCCGCGCGGCCTGATGCGGCCTGATGTGGCCTGATGCGGCCTGATGCGGCCTGATGCGGCACATGCGGAAGGCCACGCGAGGACGTGAAAGGACACGGAAGCGGCCTTACGCGTGCCGCCGTTGGGTGTTCCCTGTCGCCATCTGCCATCGCCGCCATCCGCCATTGCCTCTGGCCGCATCCGCTGTTGCCTGCCGGTGCTTGCCAGCGCGCGCCGGGGCGGCTACAAGGCCGCCAACTCCCGCATCCGGCGCGCCGCGCCGACGGGGTCACCATCAGGAGACGCCATGCCCCCCGCAGATGTCCACGTATCGCTGAAAGAACTGTCCCGGCTGTGCGCCGAGGCCGGTTTCGGCCCGGACGACGTGCCGGAAACCGCGCAGACGGCCCTGGCGGGCTATCTGGAACTGTTGATGAAGTGGAACCGGGTCATGAATCTGGTGGGCACGCACACCTGGCAGGCCACTTTCCGCTCCCTGATCGTGGACAGCCTGCATCTGGCGCGTTTTCTGCGCACGCTGCCCCTGCCCGAGGCTCCGGAAACGTGGGACCTGGGCGCGGGGGCGGGGCTGCCGGGCATTCCCCTGCGCGCGGTGTGGCAGGCGGGCACCTATCATCTTGTGGATGCGCGCGAGAAGCGCACCCTGTTCCTGTCCAACGTGCTGGCCCGCCATCCCCTGCCGGGCTCCGTGGTGTTCCGGGGCAGGGTGGAGGAATTCATGCCTACGCGGCCCAAGGCGGATTGCGTGGTGAGCCGCGCCTTTCTGCCCTGGCCGGAGGTGCTGCAACTGGTGCGCGACCACGTGGCCCCCGGCGGGGTGGTGGTGTTTCTGGCCAACGAAGGCGCGCCCGCAAGCCTGCCCCCCGGCTGGAGGGTGGCTGCACGGGCGGAATACGAGGTGCAGGCTCCGCCGCCGCACGGCGCAGCCGGGATACCCGGACGGGCCGGGGGCAGCGGACACGGTGGACGGGCCGGGCGAGCCGGACGGAACGTGAACGGCGGCGCCGCGGGGAAGGGCGGC